>JBDNHS010000269.1:0-6709 GCA_041688685.1 Kapaibacterium sp. (SeqCode) | reverse complement strand
TATTATCTAAATTATTATCTAAATTATTATCTAAATTATTATCTAAATTATTATCTAAATTATTATCTAAATTATTATCTAAATTATTATCTAAATTATTATCTAAATTATTATCTAAGTCATTATCTAACACTATATCTAAATTATCAAACAAAATATACTCTTTACGTTCTCTATAGTTTTCATTTGTGTTGTCAGTATTTTCAGTAGATTCAGTAGATTCAGTAGTTTCAGTATAAAGATTCTCCAATCCTTTTACAGCTGGCGTTGCAGCCCCCAAAAGTCCAATATGTTTTAGCATTTTATCAGAATAAAGTGATATTGAGACTTTTCTGAAATATCCTTTGTCTATAAGTGCTTTTGTTGCAGTAGGTATATTTTCAACATTTGCGAGGAGTTTATCGCCAATTACTTCGAGACTGTCCACCCAACCGAGTGCAGGTTCATCATCTTTGGGGTGTCCCAAAACAAGCGGAGCTTTGAAAGAGTTTGATAATTTTATCTTTTCGTTATAAATCAAGGCAATTGATTGCAAATCCTCGGTTTTGTATTCTATAATTCTGCCGTCCGATGAGGTATGTTTTCCGATTTTGAAAATCTCTATTTTCATAATTTTATTTTGTGTTAATTATATTTTTACAATTTTTATTATATTTGTGATTTTTGAATATGTTAGAATTTTACTGCAGTATTTTGTGTTTTTCATTTAATCACAGTTCAAAATTATGTGAATATAAAATTGTATTTAAAACCACAATAGAAAATGATTTTATTTAGATTTTATACAGAATTTATTTAGAATAGAGTGGATTGGGTGTAGTTTTATGTCATATATTTTGTCAATTATCATAGATAAATTGTGGATAATTGTGGCAATGTCAGAAATATTTACAAAATATCCACATTTTTTTTAAATAATATTTGGAGAATTCAAAAAAAGGGCTTAATTTTGTAGTTCTTATTTAAACAGGAAAATAAAATGAATGCTTTAGATTTTGTTCAACAAAAAAATGTTGACAGAGCCATAGAAATCAAGAAAGTTAAAGATGGCGAAAATTTCGTGGAATTGCCAAGCTTCAAACCAGGTGACGAAATAACTGTTGCGGTTAGAGTTGTCGAAGGCGAAAAAGAAAGAATTCAAAACTTCAAGGGAATTGTTATAGCTCGAAGAGGTGGCGGAATTAACCAAACTTTCAGAGTTAGAAAAATATCAAATGGTATTGGAGTTGAAAGAATTTTCCCTCTATATTCACCAATGATTCAAAGTATCACTCTAAACAGACCAGGTAACGTTCGTAGAGCTAAATTATATTACTTACGTGGAATGTCTGATAGAAAAACTCGTCAAAAATTATCATAATCTTTTAATAAGATTAGTTCATAAGATAATTTTACTTACAAATTAAGTTATTTAAGTTTATATATAAATGTGAGTATAACTTTTTTTGACAATTGACTAAATAAAATTTAAGACCAATATAATGTATATTATTTTGGTCTTTTTTTATGTAATAAATCCGCTATATAATCCATTCTCAATTCTATTACCAATAAAAATATTTGGTAAATCAAATAAAATCAACATTAATACTACTATTTATATAATTAAGGAATTCTACTTCTAATTTTTATTCAAACTCAAAAATTACCATAATTATGTTTAATTCGCTTATTAATTCTCTTGCTGATAGTTTTAACACAAATATGTTCGAAAATATGCACAGAAATTTTCATAGATATATATTTCATTCTATTGTTATCTTATTCATATTTCAGATAAGTGCAGATAATCTTTTTTCTCAAAAAGTAGGGTTTATCTCTTCACAAACTTTGAGAGAAAAGTTCAACGAAGCACAATTAGCCGAACAACGTATCCAAACTATTGTCGATAGTTGGAAGCGTGAAATCGAAGCAATGAAAGTTGATATTGAAACAATGGAAGAAGAAATTAAACGAAATAGATTAGTTTGGACTGATGTCGAAAAATCTTCAAAACTTAATTCACTAAATGAATTAAGAAAAAAGAGAACCGAATATACTTCCAAAAAATTTGAACCAGGGGGCGAATACGATATAACAGTCAAATCAATTATGTCACCAATCGAAACTAAAATATTTGCTGCTGTACAGGAAGTATCTGCCAAAGAAGGCTATGATATTATATTAGACCAAAGTTTGCACCCAATCCCTTATGTTAATTTTAAGTATGATTTGACAGTATTAGTGCTAAAAAAATTAGGTGTAAATGTTGAAGAATTAGAAAAAGACTTAGAGAAAAAAATATCTAATGACCCAAGAAACTTAGAAAAAACTCCAAAAACAATTAAGAATAGGACTACCAAACGTAAAGCAAGTAGAACTTCTCGTAACTCTTCACAACAAGAGAAAGAATTCGAGCAAGAAGAGACAGATACAGAAACGCCAGTTGTACCTGATCCTGATACCGAAACGCCAGTTGTACCTGAACCTGAGCCAAAATAATAAATTCTAAATTCTAAATAGATTCTAAATTCTAAATACATAAATTAAATAGAATTGAGTCAGTTTCTAATCCATTTACTTTAATGCAGATTTTGTGTTCACCGGCATAATGTTTGCGAGTAGTGAAGTCCTTTAGCCATTGGTATTTATAATAAGATTGAGTTTCATTTGGAGATAAATCGTATTCGCCAATTTGAAATACCTTTGGGTTGTTTCTGCCATTACTTTTTTTGTAATAAATTACATATTCTAATCTATAAACTGACTGTACTGTACTTTTGTTTGTAATCGTAAATACAAACTCTACTTTTCCGCCCAAATTTATTACAGTTTCTTTCACATTAAAATTACTTATTTCATAATTTTGGTTATGTTGCAAACCAAACAAACTCAAAGCTTGTTGGTTGCCACTTTTGAGCAAAGTTCTTAATCCGTGCCTAATTACTTTATTTGCATATTCCGAATTATTTACCCATTTTTTGCCAAATTCTATTGCAATATTTGGATTATCTTTACAGATGTCATTCAAATTATTCGCTACAGACCTACGTACAACTTCATTCTCGTCATTGATTAGATTTTCTAAAATCTCAAGTAGTGGAGTGGGGTTTTTTTTGAATTCCTGCAAAGCAATTCCCCAAGGCAATCTTGGTCTGCTACCTTCGGAGGCTAATCTTCTTACCATTGCATTTTTGTGTTTACTCCACTCCACCATATATTCCAAAGTTTTTGGATATTTTATGATAAATGGTCTTATCGCAAATTCACAACTTGTAAATTGAGTAATTATCTCAATAGCATTCATAGAATTTTCAAAATCATCAATGCCATAATCTTCAATATAATTAGGTAAAAACATATACAAAAACTCCATCTTTCCTTTTTCTTTACCCAGAAGTAACTTTATATACTCTTTTATTACATTTACATTATTAGAGTAATTATTGCAATTATCCTCTTGTTGATTATACTCTAATTCCACTGAAAGTGCAGTTGAGATTTGTCTCATTCTCTGCTTTAATTCCAAATTCACCCAAGTCTGATTTTTGATTGTATTTTCCAAAAATCTATTCTCGTCTATTTGAGTAATTTGTTTTAATTCTTGTATTAAATTATCGATGAAACTTTGATTGTATAAATCTTTTAATAAATCTGCCATATTTTAAATCTTATTATTAACTTATTTAATTTCACAAATCAGTCAGTTGTTTATCAAATTTCTACTAATAAATCAATGAGTTTGATAAATTATAAAATACAATAGTGAAATTCTCGTATTAAATTATAAAAATAAAACTAATTTTATTATATTTACGTGTTTCAAAATTAATCTTTTTTATTAAAAATTAACTTATATGTTTAAAATCAATTCTAAACCTATGAATAAAATGCCTTCACCGTTCAAATATTCTTACAAAAATTCTCTTAATAATTCTTTCAGTACTAAATTACGATACCTTTTTTCTATTATTGTCATCTATGGTATATTTGGATTTGCTAATTCGAGTTTTAATTCTCAGATTCCACTAAATGCTCAAACAAATAACACAAACCCAAATTTACATATTAAATTTAAAGCAGAAGCGAATAAATCAATCGTAAAATCAGGTGAAACTTTTGATATTTTAGTTAATTTTGATATTGAATCTTCTTGGTACACTTATGGAATCAAAGAACAAATTAATGCCGAAGGTATTGGTCCAACGACAACAGAATTGACTTTGTCCAATTCCAAATTAGAAGTAATTGAGGTGATGTCCGACAAACCTCACTCCAAAATGGACGAAGGATTTGAGATGAAAATTGATTATTTCAAAGGAAATACCAATTTTTTGATTAAAGCAAAAGCAAAATCTGACTTTGATATCTCAAAAGATACTTTGTCTGTAATTGTTTATGCCCAACAGTGCGACACAACTAAATGCCTTCCACCAGAAGAGTTTTTTGTTAAATTAGAAAATTCTCCGAGGATATTTGACCAAAGCATATTAAAAACAACAGTCGTAAAAGAATATAATAAAAATAATGCTAATACAGTTCAAATAACTGACTCAGAAAAAGAAATTGATGCAGTTAAGAAAAAAGGTATATTTTCATTTTTGTGGTTTGCTATGGTAGCCGGTGCATTTGCATTATTGACTCCCTGCGTATTCCCAATGATACCAATTACGGTTTCATTCTTTACCAAAAGAGCAGAAAAAGACCATCATAATCCACTGAAAGATGCTATAGTTTACGCTTTGGGTATTATGGCTACATTTACTGGAATTGGAGTGCTTTTGTCCTTAGTTAGTGGACCGACCGGCGTTCAAGATTTTGCGACAAATCCTTGGTCAAATTTATTTATTGCTGCAGTATTTTTAGTTTTTGCACTAAATTTATTTGGTGCATTCGAAATTCAAATACCTTATCAATTACTAAATAAACTAAACGCTAAAAGCGAAAGTGGGGGCGTATTTGGGATATTATTGATGGGGCTTACATTTTCACTAACTTCATTTACTTGTACCGTCCCTTTTGTTGGGACAACATTAATTTCGGCATCAAGTGGGGGAGATTGGACATATCCAATAATTGGAATGTTAGGATTTTCCGCTGTATTTGCTTCGCCATTTTTCTTATTGGCATTATTTCCAAGATTTTTGAATAAGTTGCCCAAAGCTGGTGGCTGGATGAATAATCTGAAAGTTGTGATGGGATTTTTGGAAATAGCAGCCGCAGTCAAATTTATCAGTAATGCCGATTTAGTATGGAATTGGGGATTTTTGACAAGAGACTTATTTTTATCAATTTGGATAGCTTGTGGTATTTTGATTGTAGTTTATATACTTGGTTTTTTCAAATTAAAATTAGATTCTCCGATTGATAGATTAGGTGCTATGAGGGTAGTTTTTGCTGTGATATTTATGAGTTTGACTATGTATCTATATACCGGTTATACAAGACCATTAGGAGAGTTGGACGCATTTTTGCCACCACCTGATTATAACAAAACTGCTTCATCTGCTTCTTTTGGTAATTCTGGGCAAAATATAGCGATGAAAGAGGAACTCTTTTGGTATAGTGATTATGAAGAAGCATTGGCTGTTGCAAGGAAAGAGAATAAGCCATTGTTTATAGATTTTACTGGCTGGACTTGCACAAATTGCCGTTGGATGGAGCTGAATATGTTTCCAAAATCAGACGTAAATAATCTAATGTCCGAAATGATTTTGGTGAGATTATATACAGACAGAAAAACAGAAATAGAGCTTAAAAACAAAAAAATGATGGAAGAGAGATACCATTCTATTGCACTGCCATTATATGTAATAGTAGATAACAACGAAACAGTTATTGGCACAAAAGAGTTTACACGGAACGAAGCAGATTTCGTTACCTTTCTGAAAAAGGGCGATAGCTAATATTTAAGTAATTATAAATCAAAGAAAAACGGCACTTTTTTAGTGTCGTTTTTTTTGTTATATAGTATCTTTTTGTAATTAATTTATTTAATAATTTTGTATATTAACACTTTAGATATTGACAAAGTAATAAAAAAAATGGTGATTGACTAAGAAAGCTTTTTTGTGGTGGTCAATATTACAAAAAACAACAATATTACCCTACTTTATGGGGTGTTTTTTGATAAATTAATTTAGTATTTTTGAAATAGATAGAAGTAATATATTATTACTTAAAATAATTTTTAAATTTTTTAATATTTAGGGGTATTTATGAAGGTATTTAATTGTGATGACAGTGGGAACAAAAAAACTTATCCTAGCTTGATTATTGAAGTTGATAAAATTTATAAATGTGATGACAGCGGGAACAAAAAAACTTATCCTAGCTTAATGATTTCAGGTGATAAAATTTATAAATGTGATGACAGTGGGAACAAAAAAACTTATCCTAGCTTGATTATTTCAGGTGATAAAATTTATAAATGTGATGACAGTGGGAACAAAAAAACTTATCCTAGCTTGATTATTTCAGGCAATATGTCTGAAAACGAATTGATAGCCATTTTATCATTAATTATGATTTTTTAGAATAACACAAATTATTATTTACTAGTTAAAAATTAAACCCATCCGCAAATCTAATAAATATGTAGTTGGGTTTTTAGTATTATTTATAATAAGTAGCGAATATCGACATTATCGCATTTGGGTTGTCTAATTGGATCTTCTGGCATAAGTATATCTAACGGATCAGACTTATAAATCTCTCTATACCACCTTCT
>JBDNHS010000268.1:0-3580 GCA_041688685.1 Kapaibacterium sp. (SeqCode) | reverse complement strand
TCAAATTTATAATTTGTATTTATATAATTTTTTATTTGATCTATAACTACAGTAATATCTTCAGCTTCAAAGGTAGAACCTGAAGCATTTTTATGTCCACCTCCACCGAAATTCAACGCCATTTTTTGAATATTCGTTTCACCAAAAGACCTGTAAGATACTCTGTAAATTTTTAAATTATTATTTGCATCTTTATTTAAATTATTCAAATCTTCTCTTATCAAAATCGAGATATTTATTCCTTCAATTTCCAATGGCATTGACGAAAATCCTTCACCATCAATCATTGAAGTATTTGTATTTTCGAAATCTTTTTTTGTAACGTAAGAAATTGCCACATTATTATTAAACAAAAATTCTGTTTGATTCTGTACCAATAATTTTAATTGATACTTATTAAATGATAGACTTTCAAATATAATCTTGTGTGTTTCTACCAAATCAAATCCAAATTCTAATAAATTTGAAGCAATATTCAATACTTCACTATCAGTTCTTTGGTACTTAAAGTTACCAGTATCAGTTATTATTCCATTATAAAGACTAATTGCTATATCATAATCAACATAATTCAGATAACTATTATCAGCAAAATTCAATTTTTTGCTTTTATCATTAACCTCGGACAGAGTATTCTCCAATTGATTATTCTTCTCGAAATAACTATAAGACCAAATCAACTTATAAATAATTTCACAGGTAGAAGTTGTATCAACATCGACATAAATATAGTCAGCAAACTCTTCTGGCATTTGATGATGGTCAATAATTACTATTTTTGCATTTTGCTTACCTAAACTATTTTCTACACCATTAGTTACATAATTAAATGGTTTACTAATTCTTTTCTTGTTATTTACATCTAAAATAAAAATTAAATCAGAATTCGCAATGTGTTCTTTGGATGCAGAATTATATTCTTCATTATAACTATCAATAAAACTTAGATTTTTTGTTGGTAATATTAAATTAGAAGATTGAGGTATTTCGTCAATATAAAATGAATTAACATTTTTTTTGATTTTTCTCAGAAATAATAAGAAAGCAAGACTTGAGCCAATTGCATCGCCATCTGGTTTCTCGTGAGTAAATATTGAGATTTGTTTCGCTGAGTTTATTAACTCAAATATTTGAATAAAGTTATTTAAAAATATCAATTTAAATCCTTAATTAAGTTTGAAAGATATTTGAATGGATGCTGTTTTTGTTTTTATTTGTAAATTACAAATTATTTATTTACAAAAACATTAATTTATAAATTTAAAAATAAATATATAACTAAAAAACTAAATACTAAAATCTAAAAATTATGTCAGAAGAACACAATAGTGAAATTGAAAGAATAAAAAATCAAACTAAAATCAAAGATACTAACGAATATAAGTTAAAAACTAATAATTCAAACTCTAATTTTGGATTCAAGAATATCATCAATAGTTTAACTTATTCCAATTCTAACAAATATTACCGATATCTGATGGTTTTTTTTACTTATTTGGTGGGCTTATTTGTCTTTCTTTATATTATTGATTCATTTGTAATTCCTGCATTTGTGCACAATAGAGCCTCTGTAATTGTACCGAATGTAATTGGACTTAATGAACAGCAAGGAAGTAACGTTATCAAAAAATCTGAATTAAAGGCAGTAATTTCTTCGGAAATATATAGTAGCACTTACCCCAAAGGTTATATAATTAAACAATTACCCAAAAGTGGATTAAAAGTTAAGTCTAATAGACCAATTTATTTGACAGTAAGCAAGGGTAACGAAACAGTCAAAATGCCAAATTTGATAAATGCATCTTTAAGAAATGCTAGAGTAATACTTATAAATATGGGTATGTCAATTGGAGTGATTAGTTATGAATTTAGCGAAAATATTCCTAAAGACTCAATTATGACACAAAGTATTCCTGCAAACAGAATAATTCCTTACGGTGAAATAATAAATATCATTATAAGTAGAGGCTCAGAAATCAACTCTAATGTTCCTAATTTAATTGGAATTGACTCGCAAAATATTGAAGAATATGTAAAATCTTTTGGTTTTGTTATGGGCAGTGTAAATTATCGTAAAGATGAAACCTTCGCACCAGGTACTATTATTGAACAATTCCCAGCTGCCAATTCGGTTGCACCCAATGGAAGCATTATCAATATTGTTGTTAATGGCAATTAAGACCAACACAATCAAAAAGTAATAAAGTAATAAAGTAATAAAAAAAAATAAAAATATAATAATAATAATTAAACAATTAAAACAACTTAAATTTATAAAGTAGAAAAATGGAAAAAAACGAGAAAGTAATCATTTTAGATTTTGGTTCACAGTATACCCAATTAATAGCGAGAAAGGTCAGAGAATGTAATGTGTATTCAGAAATTCATCCCTTTTCTATCACAAAAGAGCAACTTCTTGCTCTTAACCCTAATGCTATTATTTTGTCTGGTGGACCATCAAGTGTTTATGCCGAAGATGCACCACACCCAAGTTTTGATGTATTGTCTTTGGGATTGCCAACTTTAGGCATCTGTTATGGATTACAACTTATTGCTTATACTCGTGCCGGTAATGTTGATAAAGCTGCCAAAAGAGAGTTCGGTAAAGCATTCTTGAAAATAAAAGATAGTCATAACCCACTTTTCGAAGGTGTAAGTTTGGAGACACAAGTTTGGATGTCTCACGGTGATTCTTTAAATAAATTACCTGAAGGATTTGATATAATTGCAGATTCTGATAATTCTCCTATTTGTGCTATTTCTAATGTAGAAAAGAAAATCTACGGAGTACAATTCCATCCAGAAGTACAACATTCTTTGGAAGGTAAAAAAATTCTAAATAATTTCTTGAGAAATATTGTTGGTCTTAAAGATAAATGGACAGCAGAAGCTTTTATTGAAACTGCTATCAACGAAATCAAATCTAAAGTTGGCACCGATACAGTTATATTAGGATTAAGTGGGGGAGTTGACTCAACTGTTGCAGCTGTTTTATTACAAAAAGCAATAGGCGACCAATTACACTGTATTCACGTAGATTCTGGGCTAATGAGATTGGACGAAAGTGAAAAATTAATGAAATTATTCGCTGAGAATTTTGACATGTCTATCGAATTAGTAAATGGTGCGGATAAATTTTTGGGTGAAATGGCTGGCGTATCAGACCCAGAACAAAAGCGTAAAATCATTGGTAGAATTTTCATAGAATTATTCGAAGAAGCAGCTGTAAATCACAAAGACGCCAAATGGTTAGCTCAAGGCACACTTTATCCAGATGTAATAGAATCTATCTCTGTAAAAGGTCCATCGGCAACTATTAAATCTCACCATAATGTTGGTGGCTTGCCTGAAAAAATGAATATAAAAATTTTAGAGCCATTCCGAGAATTATTCAAAGATGAAGTCCGTGAAGTAGGGCGTTTATTGGGTGTACCAGCTTGGTTTATAGATAGACATCCTTTCCCTGGTCCTGGTTTGGGTATCAGAGTTTTGGGTGATGTAACAAAAGAAAAATGCGATTTATTGCGTAGAGCTGATGATATTTACATAAATTCACTTTTAGAAACTTTTGTCAATACAG
>JBDNHS010000267.1:0-3787 GCA_041688685.1 Kapaibacterium sp. (SeqCode) | reverse complement strand
CGGGTAATATTCTATATTTTGTACTTGCACCAATAGTATCACCTTGCTCGATGATAATATCAACACTATTATCATAAATTGATAATGCACTAACTTGTGCAGAATATGGATATATCATATCGTCCCAAGACCAACCCGCTGGATAATAAATATTATCAAAATATGAATCATCTCCAATTATATTACCTTTTATTGACGAAATTCCAAGAGAATCTAATTGTGATATCCAAAAGTCAAAAATAGAATATATATCTGATTTGTAATTATCTGATAAAGTTGGGTCACCAAAACCTTTAATAATAATATTACCTTTAAATTCACCACTTTCTGAAATTATTCCATCTAAATATAATTTGGTGTTAAATTTAAAATCTTTACCAAGATAATTTATGGCAGTTCCTGTGGTAATGATTTTAAGAGTAGATGCGGGAATAAAGTTTTTGGTTTCATTATATTTATAAAAATACTCACCGGTTTTAACCGATTGTACTATCAAACCGACATTTGCAGTAGATAAATCATTATTTTGTAGAATAACATCAATATCATTTCTTAATTCATCGATAGGATTTAATTTAGTTGTATCATTAGATTTGTTGTCTTTATCGAATAAATTAAAGTTTGCTTTATTGTTTTTAAAATCGTGGAAGTATTTCTCATAGATAGTATTTTGTTGGTTTTCTTTCTTTTCATTTTTATTTTCATTGTTTTTATCATTACTCTTTTCATTATTTTTTTCGGTGTTCTTTTCATTTTGCTTTGAAAACAAACTAATTTCATTATTCACTAAAACAGTAAATAATATACCAACAACAACGAAAGATTTTTTCAAAGACTGATTTTTCATAATTTTGAAAAGTGAAAATATAAATGAGATTTTGAAATAAATTAACTTGAAAAAATAAAATAACTAATAAAAAAAAAACAATATCGTTTGTACGTAGTAATTTAATTTATATTTTGACTAAACTAACAAAAACATTACTACAAAATTAATTAAAATTACAATTCAAAAAATTTTAAGTTGATTAAAATTGAAAATAATAAATTTTAGTATTGTTTTATAAACATTTGGGAAATCGGAGAATATATGGCTAAAAAAATGGACAAAAGCGAGAAAAGCAATAATCAGTTTGAATTCAAAGCTGAGATGAAACAGTTATTGAATTTAATAATCCATTCTTTGTACACAAATCAAGATGTATTTTTACGTGAATTAGTTTCTAATTCATCAGATGCATTAAATAAAGTTAAATTTTTGCAACTAACTGGTGAAAAATATCTTAACCCAGAAACTGAACTAAAAGTTTCAATTAATATTGATAAAGAGAATAAAACTATATCAATAGAAGATACTGGTATTGGTATGTCAAAAGAAGATTTGATTAATCACTTAGGGACAATTGCAAAATCTGGAACATTAGAATTTTTCAAAAATGTGAAAGAAAATAACAACAAATTAGATGGAAATTTAATTGGTCAATTTGGAGTTGGATTTTATTCAGTTTATATGATTACTGATGAGGTAACGGTTGAAACCCAAAAAGCAAATGAAGAAGAAAATAGTTATAGATGGATTTCTAAAGGTGAAGAAAGCTTTATAATTGATGAGATTGAAAAGAGACAAAGAGGGACAAAAATATCATTTGTTGTCAAAGATGAATATAGTGAGTTATTAGAAGATTGGAAAATCAAAGAAATCTTAAAAAAATACTCTAATTTTGTTGAGTTTCCAATTTATCTAAATGATGAAAAAGTAAATAATGTAACTGCAATTTGGCAACGAAAAAAAGAAGATGTTTCTAAAGAAGAATTAGATGAGTTCTATAAATTCATTTCTTCTGATTATTCAGAGCCATTAGATTCAATACAATTGGATATAGAAGGAAATGTAAATTTCAAAGCATTATTGTTTTTCCCACAAAATGCACCAGTTAATTTTTTCGCACAAGAAAACAAAAAAACTCTGCAATTATATATAAATAAAGTATTTATTCAAGATGATGTAGAGGATTTGCTTCCAGACTACTTGAAATTCCTAAAAGGTGTAGTTGATACAGCAGATTTGCCGCTTAATGTTTCAAGAGAAGTAACTCAAAAAAGTCCAATTATGGCGAAAATGAAAGATGTCATTACCAACAAAGTATTGTCATTAATGGAGAATTGGGCAGCGGAAGACAAAGAAAAGTATGAAAGTTTTTACAAGAAATTCTCTTCAATTCTAAAAGCAGGACTTAACTCTGACTTCAAAAACAAAGATAGATTAACTAAATTAATGAGATATGAAAGTACAAAATTAGGAATAGGAGAAATTACTTCTTTTGCTGATTACATTTCTAGAATGAAAGAAGGTCAAGAGGATATTTATTATTTTTCAGGGCAGAGCAGAGAAGCAGTTGAGAAAAATCCAAATTTGGAATATTTCAAAAAGAATGATATAGAAGTATTGGTATTGACTGACCCAATGGATGTATTCACTTTACCATATATGTTCGAGATAGAAGGCAAAAAATTAAAATCTATTGACAAAGATGATGTGAATTTTGATAATATCAAAAATGATGATAAGTCAGATGTAATAAATGAAAATGAAGAAGTAGATACAGAGTTTTTGAATGCGATAAAAGAAGTACTTGGAGATAAAGTTGAAGATGTGAAGATTTCCAAAAGATTGGTAGATTCGCCTGCTACACTTGTTGTTGGCAAGGAAGGAATGGATGCACAAATGGAAAAAATGATGCAAATGATGGATAAAGAATATAAAGTTTCAAAAAGGATTATGGAAATTAACCCAAATCACAAAATTATTCTAAATCTAAAAAAAATATACAAAAACGATGGTAAAACGCCGTTGTTTGAAAATATTATTATGCAATTATTTGAGGGTGGTTTGTTGCTCGAAGGTTATCTAAAATCACCAGTTGATTTTGTAAATCGTATGTATAGTATCTTAGAAAATTCTAATTAATTTATATTTTATTTATACTTATAATTAATATAAATTTTCATTATATATTTAAGCAATTTATAAATCCTCTATTAATTTAGAGGATTTTTTTATATAAATTTTATATAAGTTTTATACTATTAATTTTAATTCACTCTAACTAATTTTAATTCAGCATAATTATTAAAATTAAGTGGGATAAGAATTAATGTATCCAACATTTTGTTTTTAGGATTAGATATTACTCGGAATTTTCTTTTTGCAATTTCACCGACTTCATTTGGATTGGAATGTAATATTTTTGTGTGTTCGATAGTATCTTTATTTATTTTACAATTTGCGAAATAATAATAGCTTTCACTTTTAGGCATCAAATCTAATGCTTCTATATTCTTTTTATTAAAAGAATCGGAATAATTTTTGGATTGTGAGATGATTGCACAACCACCAAGTCCATCATAAATTAAATATAATTCTCCACCATTATGCCAATCATAATCAATAAATTCATTATTACTTTTTTCTTTGAATGAAACCTTTTTCCAAGAGCCTCTCAGTTTACTCCATACTTTGTCTGATTTATTATTTGATTTAGATTGTTCGTTGTTTTTGGCAATTACATTAAATATTAATGGATTGTTATTTGAATTAATTAATAATAAAACAAATAGAATTAATAATAAATTAAAGATTTTTTGATTTTTTTTAGTCATAAATTTTATCAGTTTAAGTTGAATATAAATTGAATTTATAATTATATTAATTTATAAAATCTTTTTTTTCAAAACTAATGAATTTTTTAAATTATATTGATTAAATTTGAGAATATAAAATTATAAT
>JBDNHS010000266.1:0-6266 GCA_041688685.1 Kapaibacterium sp. (SeqCode) | reverse complement strand
TATGTAAATGATGCATTTGGAACATCTCACAGAGCACACGCTTCTACTTATGGAGTTGCTAAATTATTCAAAGAAAAATATGCCGGTTATTTGATTTTTAGTGAAATTGAACATTTGGGACAATGTATAAATCACACAGAAACACCATTCACTGCTATCATTGGTGGTGCCAAAATATCCGGAAAAATTGATGTAATAGAAAATCTTATGGAGAAATGTGAAAATATTCTTATCGGTGGTGGTATGACTTTTACATTCCTCAAAGCTTTGGGATACGAAATTGGTAAATCACTTTTAGAAAGTGATAAAGTTGAATTAGCAAAAGAGCTAATAATTAAAGCCAAATCAAAAAAAATTAATTTACTTTTGCCAATTGATATTGTTGTTGCTTCAGAATTTAACAACGATAGCCCCAAATCAACTGTTGATATTAATTCAATTGCTATCGACAAAATCGGTATGGATATTGGACCCAAAACTGTTGCTTTGTTTAAAGAAGTAATCTTAAATTCCAAAACAATTCTATGGAATGGACCAATGGGTGTATTTGAGATGCCGAACTTCGCACAGGGAACATTTGCTATTGCTAATGCTCTTGCTTCTGCCACTACTAACGGTGCAAAAACTATTGTTGGAGGGGGAGATTCAGTTGCTGCAATCAAACAAATGGAATTTGAGGATAAAGTTACTTTCGTTTCAACTGGTGGCGGTGCTTCTTTGGAATATTTGGAAGGCAAAGAATTACCAGGCATACAGATTTTAAATAGGTAAATAATTTAGATTAAAAGTTTGTCCTTATCATAAAATAAGATATTATTACTTTTGGGAATTAATTCAACATTAGTTCCTATCTTTATTTTATCAAATAGCATTTCGTCATTCTGAAATTCAACTGCTGATAATCTTACTATAATTTGATTAGTTTGACTCCTAATATAAATCAAAAATTCATAACCCATATTTTCTATATTCTCTACAATCAAATCACTCTTCAAATTCAACCCATTCACCTTAATTAGTAAATTTTCTGGTCTTATAGCCACATATTTACAAATTTCTATTTTTGTGTCAATTGTTTGCTCTTGATTTATTAATTTTAAGAACTCTTCTGTTGTAAAAATATTAATACCAGGGGTACCTATAAACTCAGCAACAAAAATATTATGCGGAAAATTATAAAGTTCATTTGGAGTGCCAATTTGTTGTATTTCGCCATCTTTGATTAATACAATTTCATCAGCCATTGTCATCGCTTCTGTTTGGTCGTGAGTTACATAAATTGAAGTAGTATTATTTTCTCTATGGATTTTGATTATTTCATTACGCATCTGTACCCTTAACTGAGCATCAAGATTCGATAACGGTTCATCAAATAAAAAAATATTGGGCTTTCTTATCAATGCTCTACCCAATGCTACTCTCTGCTTTTGACCGCCGGATAATTGTTTTGGCTTTAGATCTAATTTTTCACTTAAGTTCAACATTTCTGCAATTTTATTCACTTCATCAATAATTTCTTGCTTTGGTGTTTTATTCACCTTTAACGGAAATGCGATGTTTTCATATACACTTAGATGAGGATATAAAGCATAATTTTGGAACACCATTCCTATTTTTCTGTCTTTTGGAGCTAAATCATTTACGACTTTATCTTCAAAACGTAGTTTGCCATCAGTAATTTCTTCAAGACCTGCAATCATTCTTAATAAAGTAGATTTACCACAACCAGAAGGACCCAACAACACTAAAAAATGACCCTTTTTAATATCAAAACTAATATTTTTGACAGCATCAAATCCATTATCATATCTTTTGCATAAGTTGTCTAACTTTATATTTACCATTTGGATTTCTTAATTAAAATTAATATTAAAATGAACACTAAAATAAACTATTAGAATCAATCACACAAATAAAACATTAGAATAAAAATTATATATAATTTGATTTAATATTTTCAAAACTACAAAGTATTATTTAATTTAGCAACATTGCTTTTAAGGTTTATGAATAAATGTTTATTAAAATATATTTATTGAATAAAGTGATAATGTAAAATTTAATAAATTCAAGAAAAAATACTACATATTAATTATGACATTTGTTCATATACTTTCTAAAAAAACACAGTACAAAAAATGAATAAAAACATAAAAAAAAATATTTTAATTACTCTTAATCTTATTATTATTTTATTGGTGACTTCTTGTGGACAAGATGATTTTCCAGTAAGTAATCTTCCATTTTCATTAAAAAAAGTAAGTAATATAAATATCATTAGTGGCGACACAATAGAGTTAAATGGTAATTTCCCCAAAAACCCCGCAACTACAAAAATTGTTATTGATATCAAAAATAATGAAAATGAAACAGTGCAATTAATAGTCCCAGCAGATAGTATTATTGATTTTACTATAAATAAAATAAAATTTGTTTATCCCTATGATTTTTTAGGAGATAAAATATATTTGTTAATTAGTACACTAAATGCCAATAATGACAAAGTTTTGGATACAACACAAAAATTAGACATAAAAGTAAATAATATTTTTGATTTCGAGAAACTTACATTACAAACAACTAATTTTATTTTGGGCTCTGAGTTTGGATTAGATGACGAATTGCCTCAAAATGTAATTACTTTCAAACATAAGTTAGAAATTAGTGTTTTAGAGATAAATCAACGCAGTTTTTATTCAGTTATGAGATACAATAACTCATCAACCAAAAAATTAAATCTTCCTGCAGATTCTATTTCTTGGATTGAAGCGATTTTGTTTTGTAACAAACTCTCCGAACTAAAAGAATTAGAATTATGTTATAATATTATCGATACAAATCAAAATTTAGTAGAGTTTGATGAAAATAAAAACGGTTGGAGATTACCGACTGAGGCAGAATGGGAATACTTAGCAAAAGGTAACACCACCAATGACTTTTTCCAAAATAAAGAACCAAATGAGTTGGGTTGGTATGTTTCAAACTCTGGTATAAAATTACTTAGTGGTAAACAAAAGTCGCCAAATATCTTTAATTTATATGATATTCACGGGAATGTTTGGGAATGGTGTTGGGATTTTTATAATGGTGATTATTACAAAAATATAGAAAATAAAACTTACCCCAAAGGTGCAATCACTGGTCAAAGAAGAGTGAAAAGGGGAGGTTCTTTTAGGACTGGTTCAATATTCCTTAGAGCAAGTAACAGAAAAACCGACGATGCTAATTTATTCGGTACCGGTATTAGACTTGTTCGTACAATTAAATAAACTTACTAAAATGATGAATTATAATTCAATATAATTCAATATTATTACTATAAAGTATTACTATATTTGGCTTAAGATATTTGAAATTCTGAGTAATTTTTCATCTTCAAAATTATTCCCTTGGATTTGCATACCAAATGGCAAACCAATTTGATTCTCACCAGCTGGAATATTAATTGCTGGAATACCTGCAAGATTAGCAGATGCAGTAAAGAAATCAGAAACATACATAGTCAAAGGATTATCATTTTTAGAATTAGGTTTAAACGCAGAACTTGGTGTAGTAGGCATTAATACTATATCAACATTCTCAAAAGCTTTTTTGTAAGTTTGAAAAATTAAATTTCTTGACTTTTGTGCTTTTAAATAATATGAATCATAATATCCTGAAGATAACACATAAGTACCAGTCAAAATTCTTCTTTTCACTTCATCACCAAAACCTTGAGAACGTGTGGCAACATATATATTATCGTTTTCCTTTAATTCAGGTCTAAAGCCAAATCTAACTCCATCAAAGCGAGATAAATTCGATGAACATTCAGCAGTTGCCAAAATATAATAAGTAGGTATCCAGCTTTCTGTATTTTGAAACTCTACATATTCAAACTTTACACCCAAACCTTTCAATTTTTCTAAAAAGTTATAATAATATTCTTTGACGTAATCTTCACACTTATCAATTTCAATATCTGGCAATAAGCCAATCTTTAGTTCCGAAAAGTTATAATCTTTTACATTTGCATTAATTGTTTCTAATGAATTTATAGCTTCCATTTCAGTAGAAGTAGAGTCGTTTTTATCGTAACCGCTAATAATTTCAGTAACCAAAGCCAAATCTTCAATATTAGATGAAAAAACGCCAATCTGATCCAATGAAGATGCAAAAGCAACCATTCCATACCTTGAAACTCTACTATATGTTGGCTTAAATCCATAAATACCTGTGAAAGACGCTGGCTGTCTCACCGAACCGCCAGTATCCGACCCGAGTGATGCAAAACAAAGTCCAGCGGCAACAGCGACAGCAGAGCCACCTGATGAACCACCAGGGACATATTCTTTATTTATTGGGTTAAGCACACCACCAAAAAAAGAAGTCTCATTTGACGAACCCATTGCGAACTCGTCCATATTTGTTTTGCCAATTATTATGGCACCTTCAGAAAGCAATTTTTCGATTACTGTGGCATTATATACTGGAGTATAATTTTCAAGCATTTTGGAGGCGCAAGTAGTTCTAATATCTTTTGTTGAGATATTATCTTTTATTGCGATTACAAATCCTTCTAATTTTCGAGGTTTGCCAGCAACAAAATTTTCATCAGACTTTTTGGCTGATTCTATTGCTTTGTCTTTGGTCAGAGTAATAAAGCAGTTCAAGTCTTTATTTTCTTCAATCTTAACATACAAATTATTTACAAATTCTAACACAGTAGTTTTATTTGATTTTATATCATTTAATAAATTTTGGTATTTTATCATTTTTCTTAAAAAGTAATATATTTTTGTAGTTATTAATTAAAGAATAGTTTACAAGACAAATTTTAATAATTATTCCAAGCAATTATTGTGAATAATTATTACGGACAATTATTAAAACAACAAATTATCAATCAAACATTTGGTCACGTTTTAATTTTTGAATTTCGTCTTCAATTGGTTTTTTTATAGATTCAGTTTCTTTTTTTATCTCATTCTCAATATCATTACTTACGCTGTTCATTTGTGCTGTTAAGTTAGCTTGTGCATTTTTGATTTGTTGCACACCTTTCCCTATTGTTTTTGCTATCTCTGGAAGTTTTTTCGGTCCAAATAACAAAACAACTGATAACAAAATAAGCAATAACTCACCGCCACCAATATCAAACATTTATAATTTACTCGTATTAAGTTATTATTTTTCTTTTGTTTGTTCCGACTCTTCACCGTTTGAAGCTTTTTTAAATTCTTTTATACCTGTGCCTAATCCCTTCATTAATTCAGGGATTTTTTTACCACCGAATAATAAAGCTACGATTACTAGTACAACTAAAACTTCGGGTAAACCTAATCCGAATGGCATAATTACTCCAATTTGTTATAGAGAATTAAATAAAAAATATAGAAAAGAATTTAGAAAAAAAAGAAATTACAAAACATCAAATTTAGCCAATAAAATTAATCAATGACTTATAAATCTTAACACCATCACCATAACCTAAAATAGTATCAGAAGACCTATCTGGGTGAGGCATCATACCAAGAATATTTTTGTTTTTGTTTGTAATTCCAGCAATATTAAGTAATGAACCATTTGGATTTGTGTCTTTATCCACTTTCCCACTTTCATCACTATACAGAAATGCAATTTGGTCATTATCTTGTAACATCTTTAATGTCTCATTATCAGCATAATAATTACCTTCTCCGTGTGCAATCGGAATTTTCAGTAAATCACCATTATTAATCGTACTTGTAAATGGAGAATTAGAATTTACTTTAAGATAAGTATCTTTGCAAATAAAACTTTGGCTCTCATTTCTTAATAAAGCACCAGGCAAAAGCCCAGCTTCAGTTAATATTTGGAATCCATTACAAATGCCAATTACATAACCACCTTTGTTAGAAAAATTAATTACTTCATTCATTATTGGAGAAAATCTTGCTACAGCACCGCATCTAAGATAATCACCATAAGAAAATCCGCCAGGTACAATTATACAATCAATATCTGATGGAATTTCAGTATCTTTGTGCCACAGATATACACTCTCAGCGCCAGAATTCACTGATGATGAATAATAACAATCGTGGTCGCAATTTGACCCAGGGAATTGTATAACTCCAAATTTCATAACTTTTCCAATAAATTTACTTTGTTATTTTATTAATCTTTCTAATTAAAATAATGTCAATTCTCGTCAATCTCTAAAACTTAACTCTTCGGTTCACATAATTCAATCAATACTCCACCAGTACTTTTGGGATGCAAAAATGCAATATTCATATTATGAG
>JBDNHS010000265.1:0-2490 GCA_041688685.1 Kapaibacterium sp. (SeqCode) | reverse complement strand
GGTGGAGCATTCAAACTTCTCGCTGGTACTACTGCCAAACTTGATATGAGGTTTTTGCCTACAAGTATGGGTAGAACCAGTGGAACGTTGATGTTTGAATACGATGGAGTAGGAAGTCCTGCCGTAGTTCAGCTTTTTGGAGCTGGTGTTGGCGGTAAAGCATCAATGAAATTAGACTCAATCGAAACTAAAACAAGTACAATTGTAGAATATCCAGTAAAACTTACTTTGGATAGTAAAGTATTAAAATCAGGTGCTACAGCAGTGAATTTTGATGTAACATATAACAACACGTTGCTTTATCCAATGGAAAATTACAATCTAACAAATGAGAATGGTTATACAACTATAAAATTCGTAAATGTGCCATTAACAACTGACCCAATCCAAATATTACAAACTTTGAGATTTAAAACTGGTCTTGGAAATGCAATCGAAACGCCATTAACAATAGGTAATTTTGAGTTAATCGGAACAGCAGAAGAAGTAGATATAACCTTATTTGACGGTCACTTATTATTAACTGATGTTTGCTACGATGGTGGAGTGCGTTTGCTCAACCCCAACTCACAAATCACAATGTCAAGAATTTCGCCAAACCCAGTAGATAGTAAAATCACGATAGATTTGACGCTCATCGAAATTGGCAAAACTGAAGTTGCGATTTACAATCTTATGGGCGAAAAAGTAAAAACAATATTCTCAAAAGATATCATCGAAACTGGCAATATTTCAATAAATTCAGAAATTTCGGATTTAAGTAATGGTCAGTATGTAGTAATATTTACGACTCCAACATACACCGAAAGAAGCAATATTCTAATTTTAAAGTAATATTTTTTATTATATTGTAGAATTGAATTTATAAAAAATGAAAAAAGTATGAAAAAAAATCAGTTTTTAATATTTTTGTTGTTTGTAGCGATGTCTCAAATGACTTTTGGGCAGGGGATTAATATCTTTGATATTGATACCACCAATTACCCAACTATCAAAGCAAAATTCTATGCTTATGACAAAGATGGCAATCAAGCACGACCAAGTGCATCAGAGCTATCAATCACCGAAGATGGAGTGCCAAGGACAATAACGGGTGTGAGTTGCCCTGCTCCAAAGCCTCCACAAAATGTTTCCATTGCTATGAGTATTGATGTTTCTGGTTCCATGAGACAAAGTGATTTTGGTGAAATACCAGTTGAACTTGGTAAAGTTACTGCAACAACATTATGCAATTCAATAGCTATGCCTCCATCCGAATTTGCATTACAAACTTGTAATGATAAAGCACTTATTATACAGGATTTTACAAAAAATAGAGATAAGATAATTAATGCCATTAAGCCAATATATGCTAAAGGTGATAATAATTTTGTAGAACATTTGTTAAATCAAATTACCGGATTATTAAATATTACAAAAACTGGTAAGAATAAACGAGTAGCTGTTTTATATACTGATGCTTGGTGGTTTGCTTTATCTCCAAAAGATCTTAAAAGTTGTATAGACACTTGTAAAAAATATAATATTGAATTTTATACAGTAATATATTCCAGACCAGAAGCAGAACCCAAAGGTATCAAATCATCTTTAAATGAAATTTGTAAAAATACTGGCGGTTTTTTGTATGATGGAGTTACATCACAAGAAGCCGCAAAAGACATTGCAATTAGAATACAAAAAACTGCACAGGGTGAAGAACTTTGCGATATTACTTGGGAAAGTGGAGCAACTTGCTATGGAGGGAATGTAAATGTAGAATTATCTTGGCAAAACCAAATAACTAAAAGTAGTTATAAAAAACCAACAAAAGCAGTAGCAAGTTTAAAAATATCCCCAAGTTTCGTTTTATTTGGAAAAATCTCAAATCCTACAATTAAAGATACAACAATTACACTATCAGCATTAAATTCTGATTTTACGATTAATGATATAAAACTTAAATTTGGCTCATCAATTTTCTCCATTGTTAATACTAATTTTCCATTAACAATTCCAAAAAACACAAGTAAAACAATCACACTTAGATGTACCCCAATTGATTCAAGTTTTAATTATGTTTCATTTGAAATAGAAACAAATCTTTGTTCATTTTATTTTAGTGCTAATAGTGTATATCCTGGCAAAAAAATGACAACACAAACTTTAAAACTAACTCACCCTAATGGTGGAGAAGTTTTTGTAGCAGGTAGTGATACAATAATTACTTGGGAAGGAATATCACCCACTGACACTGTAAGTTTGAATTACAGTATAGATAGCGGTAAAACTTGGAAAACAATTACTAATAAAGCTACTGGTCTTAAATATGAATGGAAAAATATTCCTTTGCCAACAAGTACAAATTGTTCGATAAAAGTAGAGCAAAAGGACTTAAAATCTAATTTAGATACTTCAAAAACTGGTAAACTGCTATTTACATTAAATGGGCATACAGAATTAGTATATCATATAAGTTGGAGTCCAGATGGTAGCCGCGTAGCAACAGCAAGT
>JBDNHS010000264.1:0-4718 GCA_041688685.1 Kapaibacterium sp. (SeqCode) | reverse complement strand
TCTAAGAATATTGAGAGGTACTTGCGGAATTATAGTTCTTATTTCAACAAACTCAGTAACATTTGTTTTAAAAACTGGTCTTTGCTCATGCGCACCTAGTGCTTGATCAATATAAGCATATAATCCTCCTGGAGAAATGTGACCTCTGATATCTGCAGCACCACCTTTTAAACCTTCAATTAAAAGACTTGTAAAAACACCATGACCATTAATCTCTTTTGCGGGTTCATTTTCTCTAGAAGAAGTCAGTATAGTAGTTCCTGTTTTTATCTCTATAACGCTGCCATTTTCAGTAGCTGTTCCAAAATTTCCTGATTTACAACAATCGAGAATTATAACCTTGTTTCTTATTTTGGATCGATTAGCCAAATTTAGTATATCGTGCATAGCTATTCCTTCGTCATAATATCTATGATCTGGTGTTACTATAAAACCTCCTAATTCATTAACATAACCATGACCAGCAAAATATAATAGCCCAATTTCAGCACTAAGATTAAAGAAATTAGAAATTTGAGGGAATAATTCTGACTTTGTACCAATATCATAAATGGTTTTTACTTCAAAATTAGTAGTATCATTTCCATTAACTTTTAGCACATCTGAAATGATTTTAGCGTCGTTTATTGCACCTTTAAGTGGAGCAGTTGGATAATTATTTATTCCAATTATTAATGCTTTTTTCATACTATTTATTTTTACCCTCAGTCATACATTGGTCAATTACATTTGCAATTTTTTCCCAATTCCAATTTATTGTTCTATTTCTTTGTAATCCTGCAGGCAAATTTGAAGTTGCGCTAGCACCATCAACATAAACCCCAAAGACTGGTACATTATGTTCTTTTGCAAAAGCAATTTCTTTTGCTACACCAGTAGCGGTGGACATACTCTTACCAACAAGTACAATTAACATATTACATTTGTTAATTTTTCCGTGAATTAAATCTTCCCATTCTTTTTGGGGTAGATGTTTTTTAGAACTCCAATCTCCTATGTTAAAAGGTGTTTTTGAATTTTTTGATTGACCAACAAAATAAACTTTTTGACCTCTATTATTGTCAAAATCAAAACTGATAAATGCTCTTGGATTTGCCATGTTTTATAATTGTTTAATGAATTTTTCCAGATTGACCCAACTCCACAAAATCACTTTTTTACCTTGTAATTCTGATGGAATTGCTCCTTTCTCATTTTTCTTTATGTGGATACCGATAATTTTCACGCCTTCTTCTCTTGCACATTTCATTTCCCACCTTGCACCAGCCGCTTTGTGAGAGTTTTTACTTATCAAAGCGATAACTCCGCCACATCTTTTAATTTTTGTTCTGCATCTGTCTTTCCATTCATTTTGTGTCCACTCTTTTTTTGCTGACATATCAATAAAGTCGAAAGGTGAATGTTTTTCTTTGGCTTGGTCAACTAAGTAATCGCGGTACATGACGTCTTCAATGGCAAAACTAATAAACACTCTTTTTCGTGTTAATTTCCTTTTCGTCCGTTCCAAATAACCAGTCAAATAGTCCCATTATTTTGTCTTGTCATTTTTGGTTCGCATTGTCGTCATAGCATGACCGGTAACATTTGTATTAATGCAATACTACATTTTTATCAAATAAAATATTCCGATTTCGAAGCACCAAGCTTTCTGCCACCACAAAACCTAATTATTTATAATTATACTGCCCACAAAAATATGAAATATCAATTAATTTAACAAATATTTTAATAATATTCACCTCTTTCCGCCAATTTTTGTAAGTGCTGTTAGCACTCGTTTATTTCTTTTTTACTTCATATTTTCTACTCCATTTAATAATCAGCGGGGTTAAAACAATAGTCGGTAAAGGATAATAATAATTTGCAATATCAAATATTGTCATATTGAAAATATTAGGTGCGGTCTCAATAGCAGTCCAGTTTTGAAAAAGCCCCAAACTTCCCATACCTAAATCTGCACCAAGTGCAAAGCAGGAATCATAGTCGAAACTTGCATTTTGCGGAAAGGTACTAACATCAACTCCAATAATATTGTTAAGAGGAGTGATTTGAGCATTTGTAATTTCAAAAATTGCAATAAAGAAGATGAGTAGTGTTATTTTCATTGGTTTTGTTTTTAATTATGTTTGTCAAAATTAAATTCTTGCAGTCAGTTTCAAGTTTGCTATGTCCTCATAGCCTGACCGCTAACGGCTCGCAGCTACAAGAAGCCGTTTTTGTAGTCCGTGTTACTCTGTTGTACATTGTTTACTAGTGGCTCTTTCTGTGCTGTTGCAAAAAATACAAACGTGCTACAAAATGTGTTGGCTACCTGTCATAGTCCAAATCTACTTGTATTCCAAGAAGTTTTTCTTCTGGCGATTTGTCGCTAAGCGTTAATTTAATATTGTCCATAACTAATTCTTTGTGCTGCTCTTCATTCATTTCTGTTTTCAAACTATCAATCACGTTTTGGTTGAGTGAAATTATATATTGAAAATTACCTTCCTTGCATTCTTGATTCGCAACTTCAAACATCGTTTTAACCTGCCTTGTGTCCATATCACCAGTTATCTTACTATCGTGAAAAAGAAAGTCAACTTGATGATTGTGTTTTGATTTTAAAATTGTCCAGTCAAAGCAGAATATTTTAACTTCCTTAACTGCATTTCCAGCATCATCTTGAATTTTTGCTTTTATGTCAAATCGTGTAGAATTTTTTCTTTCGTTATTGTCAATAGTAATTCCTGAATTTTTTTCAGAATAGAATTTCTCGACAAAGGATTTGAACAAAACAATATTGCTTTTTATAATTTCTTCTGCTTGTTCCAAATATTTATTTGTCGCAATGTTTTCATTTGTAAAGTCTATTTTATTTTCTTCAAAAGACAACTTATAATTAGTGTCAAGTTTTTTGTATTGATTGAGTGTGTGCAGTTTTTTCTCATTGTCACTTAAAGCCTTATTCAATTGGGTATAATCCTCCAATGCACCAGTTGATTTCAGATATTGTAATTTTTCATCTTCTTGTTGCCCAAGCTTTGAAATTGATTTATTGATTTCGAGTAATTGTAATGTAAAATCTCTTTTTTCTTGAATTAATTTTTTTGTTCGGTTGTCAAGTAATTGGCTATTGAATTTTTCTAATTCGTTAAGTTTTTTAATAACCATATCGCCAAGTTCAACCTTCGCCTCTTCATATAATTTCAAGATTTGCTCTTTTGAAATATCGGGTTGAATATCAAGACTCTTGTCAATGTTGGATATAGCAATACTTAATTTAGACGCTTTGTTTTTTACATTTTTCAATTCATAAGAAATTTTATCCGCAACCTTTCTTATGGAATCATAATCCTCAGCAATTACAAATTCGTCTATGCTTTTTTTGTAACGTTTAATGATTGTTTCCAGTTCTACAATTTTTATTTCTAAATCCTTTTTGTTTTCAGTTCCAAACAAAGCTTTAAACTCTGGGTTATTTAATTGCTTTTTTAGTTCTAAAATATTTTTTTCTTTCTCTTTTAATTCCGCCTTTTTTAGAATCAAGTCAGTATCTAACCCTAACAAGAATGAATTGTTGATTAATCTTGTAATTTCTTTTTCTTTTTTTATGTAAATATCATATGCTACATAACTGAAATCTCCAAACCTTATGAATCTTGAAATTAAACCTCTGAAAGAAATGAATTTTGAGTTTTCTTTGATTCTAAAAAGTTCCTTTTCTAAAACTTTACAGTAATCTCTAATTGGGTATGTTTCACCATTCAACTCAATTTCTTTTTGATTGGCAGTAGAGCGATTTACAGTATATTTTTTATCGCCTATTTCGAAATCTAAATAAAAAATCCAGTCGTTTAATTTTGTTTCGAATTCAGTATTCGAATTAGACCCTAAGCAGAAATGTATTAAAGCGACTGTCAAAGATTTTCCTACACTATTGTAGGTTTTTCTTTGGTCATTTGTTTCCTTGATAGCAGCAATAATAGATATACCATTAGGGTTGAAACTTACGGTGTGAAAACTTGCTTTATTTGCTCTTAATTCAATTAACCGCATTTTTGATTTTTCCGTTTTTATCAATTGATACCGCACCTACAACAAATAAATAATTCAACGCTAAAACTATATTGTCAAAATTATGGTAAGCAGGAAACCCTTTTTTTGTATTATTAATTTCTGAAAACTTAAACCATATTTCGTCAATGGTTTTCGGCTCTTTAATTATGCTTAAAACTACTCCCCCCAAGCCGAGAAGTGATTCTGAAAATCTGATATGTTTTGAAGGTAAAATCATAATTCTAATGTTAAATCAATTGGGGTCTCAAATATATCACAATATTCAAAGTAATAAGCCATCAATACATAAACAGCATTGTGAAACGCAAAGATATTTTTTGGGCTTGATTTGTCAGCGATAAATTGAAATATTTCATCATTTTTTGTTTCACTATCGGGTATTTCTCTTACCGCCTGCCGGTATATATCATTAAATATTTGTCTCAATTCTTCCTTGGTAAATTTACTATTAAGTTCAAAATACTCTTTGATGACAAAATTCTGTCTTTGTCCAGCATTTAGGAAATCGGCAACTGCTTTGCTTAATGAGTTGAAAATAATTTTTTTTTCAAAGTCAGGATGATTTGGAATTTCTTCTTTTATCTTAGGTGCTTTACTTTGTAAAAGAAAAGCGATTACTTCTTGCATTACTCCGTATTCGACGCTGTCAATATCTAATGGGT
>JBDNHS010000263.1:0-4281 GCA_041688685.1 Kapaibacterium sp. (SeqCode) | reverse complement strand
GATAGACTTAACAATAAAAATATTTTTAGAAGCAATAGACACGATAAAAACGATAAAAAGTTCTCATATATTTTTAATAATAAAGTAATTAAAAATAATGATGACAAAGAATATATTGATTTAATTGATATGATTTTTGAGCATCCTCAGACTGCCATTAATTATTGTAAAAAATTATATCGTTGGTTTGTGAATTATGAAATTTCTACGGAAGTTGAGACAAATATAATAATTCCAATGGCAAATTTATTGAGAGAAAATAATTATAATATTATGCCTGTTCTACAAGTATTATTGACTTCAGAGCATTTTTATGACCACCAAACAATTGGCTGTCAGCTCAAAAATCCTTTAGAATTTATAATAAATGTATATAATAATACAAATCAAAAGCAATATATGCCCGATTATATAAAACAATATGCATTAATGTATACTTGGGGAGTTGCTATTGGTGCATCACAAGAAATGACTTTGGGTGATCCTCCAAGTGTTGCAGGTTGGGCAGCATATTATCAAACTCCAAATTATTATCAGATTTGGGTAAACTCCGTTACATTGTCGGCTCGTAATGGAATAACAGATATAATGTTGAATGGAATAGGAATTAAAAGAAATGGAGTTGAAATTAAAATTGACCCCAAAATTGTAATTGAACAATTCAAAGATGCAAGCGACCCAAATATATTGATTAATGAACTCAATGATTTATTTTTTGCAATAGAATTGACAAGTAATCAAAAAGCTTATTTAAAGTTATTTTTAGTTTCTGAAGGTATACCTGATTACGTTTGGAGTTCGGCTTGGGAACAATACTTAGTAGAGCCAAATAATAAAGAAAATACAAATATAGTAGATCTAAAGTTGAGATTATTATTTGCAACTATTTTTGCAATGTCTGAATACCAACTTAACTAATATTATAAACACAAAATAAAATAAATTTAATTAAAAGAAAACATCATTAAATTACTTTTTCGGATTTAATGAGGAGAAAAATTTATGAAAAGAAGAGAATTTTTAAATAAGACAGCTTTAGCATCTACTATTCCACTTGTATTAGGTGGTTTTAATATTTCAAAATCTTCTCCAATTTTTGAATATTTAGCGAATGCTTCACAAGATGAAGACAAAATATTAGTAATTATTCAACTAAATGGAGGGAATGATGGTTTGAATACAGTAATTCCACTTGAATATTACTCTCAATTATTTAAAGCAAGACAAAATATCATTGTACCTGAAAATTCAGTTTTAAAATATAATGAAAAAGTGGGTTTACATCCATCGTTGAAAGAAATAGACAATCTTAGTAAAGAAGGTAAATTATTAACTATTCAGAATGTTGGTTATCCAGAACCTAATTTTTCACACTTTCGTTCTACTGACGTCTGGACTTCCGGCTCGGCATCTGATAAATATGTTCAGAGTGGTTGGATAGGGAGACTTTTAGACAAAAAATATCCAGAATATCCAAAGAATTATCCAAATAATGATATGCCAGACCCACTTTCAATAACTATTGGTGGTACATTATCAATGACTTGTCAAGGTCCAATTTATAATATGGGTTTAGTTGTTAAAAATACTACGAACTTTTATGAGATGAGGACTAATGGAGAAGATATTGCTCCAAATACAAATGCTGGTCAACAATTAGAATTTTTGAGAACAATAGCATCTAAAACAAAGGTTTATACTCAAACTATTAAAACTGCATCAGAAAAAGGTAAGAATTTAAGTACATTATATCCTGCAGCAAATTCAAATAAATTAGCTGATCAGTTAAAATTTATTGCTCAATTAATTAATGGTGGTCTTAAAACACGCGTTTATGTTGCAAGTATTAATGGTTTCGATACCCACGCAGGTCAGGTGGAAGAGAAGGGCAATACTGACGGTGTTCACAGTTATTTACTAAAATCAATTTCAGTGGCAGTGAACGCTTTCCAAGATGACTTGAAATTGATGAAGAAAGAAGATAAAGTTGTGGGAATGACTTTTTCTGAATTTGGTAGAAGAATTATAGCAAATGATTCGTTTGGTACTGATCACGGTGCCGCTGCTCCACTTTTCTTTTTTGGTACAGAAATTCAAAGTGGATTTTTGGGAGATAATCCAATTATACCTGAAAATGCAGTAGTGGATACAAATGTGCCAATGCAATTTGACTTTAGAGATATTTATATGAATATCTTAGTTGATTGGTTTAATTTATCTATTGCAGAGGCAGAAAGTCTTATGTTTAAGGAATTTAGATATTTGCCTATATTCAAACAAACTAACACTTCTATAAATAATCAGGGTAGTAATTCAGATATTTCAATAGGTTATAATTTCCCTAATCCTTTTGATTATTCTACTTCATTCAAGTATAAGGTAAATGAAGGTAGGGTTAAGTTATCTTTATATGATTATAGAGGTTATGAGTTGTATTTGATATTAGACGACTACAAAACAAAAGGCGAATACGAACAAACGATTTATTCTAATAATTTGAATAGTGGTGTATATTATCTGAAATTGGAGAACAATCATCAGTCTAAAATGAATCTAATTACTGTAATGAAATAGAAATGTAAATTTTTGATTATATATTAATTATACTATTTATTATAAAAAGAAGAAGGATTGAATATTATTCAACCCTTTTTTCTTTTTCAAACTAATTTAAGCTAATTTAAGGATTAGTTAATTCCTAATCTTTCAAAAATATAATCTACACTTTTGAACACATTATCATAATTAAAACAAGAGTTAATTTCTTCTTTTGTAATTACTTCCAATAATTCATTATCATTAATTAAATTATCATAAAAAGGAGTTTGTTCGTCCCAAGTTTTCATAGCATTTCTCTGCACCAAAACATAAGCTTCTTGTCTTTTCATTCCTTTTTTGGCTAACAACAATAATATTTTTTGAGAGTGGATTAATCCCAATGTTAGGTTTAGATTTTCTTCCATCCTTTCAGGGTAAACTACTAAATTGTCAATGACTTTAATCATTCTTCTCAAAGAATAATTGAGTGATATTGTAGAGTCTGGGAAGATTACTCTTTCGACACTACTGTGTGATATATCTCTTTCGTGCCAAAGTGCATTATTTTCAAAGGCAGCGACTGCATTTCCTCTAATAATTCTCGCTTGCCCGGATATATTTTCAGATGCAATTGGATTTCTTTTATGCGGCATCGCCGAACTTCCTTTTTGACCTTTCGAAAAATACTCTTCTGCTTCTCTAACTTCCGTGCGTTGTAAATGTCTAATTTCAATAGCAATTTTCTCTAATGAAGATGCAATTATTGCCAAAACTGATATAAAGTAAGAGTGGTTATCTCTTTGAATTACTTGGGTAGTAACGTTTGCGTAACCCAAGCCTAATTTATCACATACATACTCTTCTACTTTTGGTGAAAGATGCTCAAATGTACCCACTGCACCTGAAATCATACCAACGCTAATATCTTTTATAGCAGCTTCTAATCTAACTATATTTCGGCAACACTCATCAAACCAAAGGGCAAGTTTTAGCCCAAAAGTTGTGGTTTCGGCGTGGATACCGTGAGAACGCCCTACACAAACAGTATGCTTGAATTCATTGGCTCTTCTTGCTAAAATCAACTTTAAATCATTCAAATCCTTTAAAAGTATTTCGCCAGCTTGTTTGGATTGTACAGCCAAAGCAGTATCTAAAACGTCAGATGAGGTCATACCCAAGTGCAGAAAACGAGAATTTTGCCCAACATACTCTTCAACATTAGTCAGGAATGCAATTACATCGTGTTTCGTTGTTTCTTCTATTTCATTTATTCTTTGTATGTCAAACTTTGCTTTTGACCTGATATCATCAATAACTGATTGGTCCAAAAGTCCAGTCTCTATCTGAGCTTCTGCTGCTAAAATTTCAATTTCTAACCATATTTTGAACTTATTTACTTCGCTCCAAATATGTCCCATTTCAGGCAAAGTATATCTTTCAACCATAATTTTATTCTTTTAATTAAACAATTTTTATTTTACAAAATTACATCAAATTTAACAAATTATTTATATTGTGTAAAATTATAGTTAGATAATAAATTAAAGATAATAACTGTCGTGAAAGTCAGAATATAGAATTTGGTAATTATTAGGGTATTAAATTAATTATAAATCGTTATATTTGTGGGGATAAGAATTGAAAAATTTGGGAAAAGTATGGCATGAATTTAACACAAGAACAAAAAGATTGGTTTTTTAAACTACATGAACTTACAGAAGAAGAAATTAAGATTGTGGAGGG
>JBDNHS010000262.1:0-1869 GCA_041688685.1 Kapaibacterium sp. (SeqCode) | reverse complement strand
ATTTATCCAGTCAGTACCGTTAAAATACATCATTGAGCCAGCTGCTTCGCCAGTCAAACTTAATTTTGTGCCATTCACTGCATCAGTAGGTATTTTGACTCCAGTTACTGAATTATCTGCTAAATCAATTGTCGCGATTGTTCCGTCTAATATTTGAGTTGTCGTAACAGAACCATCTGCCAAATCAGCAGCTAAAATTGTTCCGTCTAATATTTTTCCAGTTGTTACTGCATTTGGTTGAATTGTGGTTAATCCATCATTCGCAATTAAGACATCGCCTGTTGGAGTAACACCAATTGCCTGACCACTTACATTACCAATATATATGCTACCATTTGCTAAAGCTAAATTCCCAGAAGCAAAAATTGCTGCCCATACTGGAGTAGCGGGAATACCAGAATTATATTCAAAAGCATTAGTTGTAGTATTGAATATAAGTAGTCCTGTTGCAGGATTTGTGATACTGTTTCTTTCGATAGTTGTCAATTTTGGAATTAATAATCCTTTAGGATTTGCAGGATTACTAAAGGTAATGTGCAAAACTGCCGAATTGTCTGGAGTAATTGTTCCAATACCAACATTCTCTGTTTGGGACAGTAAATTTCTGTTGCTAAACAAAACAAATGTTATAATTAAACACAAAAAGACAAAATAACTTTTGTGTTATTTTGTTTGATTTTATATTTATTTTTATAAATTGTATTAAAATTTATCATTGGGATTCTCCCTTTTTTAATTGCATATATTTTTTATTTTTTGAACTCAGGACTCGTTTAGATACTTTTCTGGAAATTGTAAAATCTCCAACGTAAAATTAATATTTATTAATCAAAGATAACTACGTATAAATACTTAGTAACATTTTTAAAATAAACTTAAAAAATGTCGTTTAACTATTCATCTTCTTTTTTGTGAATATTTTTATCCACTTCATCACTTCTAAGATTAAATACAGCATACCTAACTAATCTTGCTGCATTATTAATACCTAATTTTTGCATAATGTTATATCTATGAGACTCTACAGTTCTAACACTTAAGCTTAAATCTTCGGCAATTTGCGAACTTGTTTTACCCGCAGCTACCAAATTTAATACAATTTGTTCTCTTTTGGTTATAACAATAGGTGTACTCTCAAAAGTACCTTCGGGCACATATTTATTTTGTAATAATTTAATAATAGACTTGCTAAAAACTCGCTCACCTTTGATTACATTATGAATAGAATCCAAAAGTTCTTTTGCACCAACATCTTTGGAAAGGTAGCCATCAGCACCAGCCGAAAGGGCTTGTTCGAGATGATACGAATCTTCATAAGCTGTTAGCATAATAACATAAGCAGCGGGATACTTTTCTTTGATTATCTTTGTTGCACTGATACCGTCCATTATTGGCATCATAATATCAGTCAAAACTAAATCAGGTTCGTAATCACCCACCATCTCAACCAAAACTTTACCGTTTGGCGCTTCTTGAATTATTTGAATTGATTTATCAACAGAAATTAATCTTCTAATACCCGCACGGACAACCTCGTGGTCAGCTGCCATTACAATTTTAATTGGATTATTTTCAGAAAATTGTATATTCATAGTATTTATTTTTAATTCTAAGTAGTAAGTTTATGATTCAAATAATTGTCATTTAAAATTCACTTACTAATCAATTTAATTTTATAGAAAATCACTCTTGCTCTAACTCTTCCTGCTCTAACTCGTCAAGCCAATTATTAAAATCTAATTCACTTGGAGCTCTCCAATCACCTCTTGGCGATAAAGCAATAGGGAAAACTTTAATTGTATCCGGCATAAGATTACGTTTATACTGACTGGTAAAAAATCTTTTAAGAAATATTTTGAGCCATTTCTT
>JBDNHS010000261.1:0-3747 GCA_041688685.1 Kapaibacterium sp. (SeqCode) | reverse complement strand
TTTATTACATCTTGATTATTTTGAGCATTATCAAAATATAATTGTCTAATATCTTCAAAGACCATTCTCTGAGGCACAGGATTAGCCCAATTATGACCTCTATACCTGAATGCATTTTTGGCTATGTCAATAATAGCAACAGCGTCTGTTAGTGGGTAAAAAATATTTACATCAATTCCTTCTTGGACTTTATTACAAAAGCTTTCAAATTGCCGGTCAAACCAAAGCTCTTTTGAAAAATCTTTTACTGGTTTTAAACTATTAAGGAAATTTTCATTTGCACTTTTTGCGAATTTTGCCAAAACTTTATTTTCGGTAATGTACTCGATTTTATTATCATTACTTTTAGCTGTTATTCCTCTAACGAAATCCTCATATGAATAAGCTGGATGAAACTGTATCAATTTGAATTGTTCTGTTTCTTCTAACTTTTTTTTCTGTTCCTTTTTATCATCCGAAACAGAATGATAAATCAAGAGTTCAGCCATATCCTTAGCTGTATATGTCTTACCTGTACCTGGAGGACCTTGTAAAATAAGTTGCTTCTTTTTAGTAAGTATATCTATTAGATTTATATTTTGCATTGAAGTTTTGTTTGAATTGTTTTTTCCGCTAAATATGATTTGATATGGTACAAATTGTAATTTTAAATCTTTAATAATTTCATCAAAAACAATATCGTCAATAAAGTACTCTAAATTATTTTTTGAAATTTTAATTTTTTTTCCAAATAACACATAGTCATCGTGACTAGGGTTTAATAACATATTTCTATTACCTATATTAAAATCAAATTCAGGTATTAAAATTCTAATTTTACTTTCATTCAGAATAAAGGCATTCATAAATGGCCTCATATACTCAACGGAAGACATTTCGTTAGCGAATTGAACATATTGAGAGTTAAATCCAAGACCATATCTAAATTCAAGTGTATTTACATCTAGTCCAATATGGTATTGAATTTCAATTCCACCTCCTTCATTAATTGCCCAGTCCCTTCCAACATTCTTTTTATTAAAAGCAAATAAAATTCCCCTTTTAGGACTTTTGCCTAATTTTGCTAGTTCTTTACGTTTGCTGCCAAATTCATTACAAAAAGCACCTAACTTATTATTAATAGCATCTACTAACTCATCAAACTGTTTGAATTTCATATTCTTTATTTATCTATTCCTAATATTTAACTATTGAATGAACAATCATATCAAATGCCTAACCATTATTTTCTTGTATTTTTTACCAATACCCATCAGGATTGCATCATTATTTTTTATTAAAAGTTCTCCTTTTTGAAGACTTGCAATTGCTTGTTTTATGTCGTTTAGTTCATTACCAGAAACTCCATACATATCTTTTAGAACAGCATCGTTTATGGATTGTTGCTTCATTATTAAAGGATATTGAGCATTCGCATAAAAATCGAAATGTTTGCTTTTGTAAGCATCCATATTTTGTGTTGCTAAAATTACACTCATGCCTTTATTTCGCCCAACAGCAATTAAATCTTTTAGTGGTTTGTTTTCAAAATCTAACATATAGTGTGCTTCATCAATAATGGTGAAATGTCTTAATTGGACTTTTTCACCATCGTTGGCTTGTGCAGTCAAGTTTTCGTAAATACTATTTAGTTTTGATACAATAAAATACACAATTGCTTTACCTATTGGTCCATCACTAGTATACTTATCCATTTTGATTATATAACTATTACTGATTAGGTCTACTTTATCTTCGTTAAGGAACAAGTTTGAACGCTCTAATTGGTTTAAAACTGATTTGACACTATCAACTTTATCCTTGTCATTTTTAGGTTGTAAATCAGTATAACAATCGATAATAAATTGAAAATTGATTGGTTTACCTTTTGTTTTTTTATACGCTTCAATTATGGCTTCTGAAAGTCTATTACTCATATTAGCACTAATTGTTGCTCTATCTATTGCACAAAGTGCATTCGCCATTTCTGTTGAATAAATATTTATTTCATTTTGTGTTTTGCCAATGAAATTTTTGAATGGTGTAAAAGGTAGAGGTTCTAATAATGGGTCTAATATTGCCGAACGGTTCACCTCAAAATGTTGTAACCAATCGCTATTTGCTATATCTGAAAACTCTCCTTTATAGTCAAAGAATAAAAAATTAACTGGATAGCCACTTTCTACTGAAAGCGAACGCATTTCGTTCATTAACACCGCTAAAAGATTAGATTTTCCAGATCCTGTTGTACCAGCAATTAATATTTGAGTGTTAGTTACATTCTTGCTATTCATATCTAAATAGGCATTTATATCTCCCTCGTAGCTGCCAACATTTAGATTAAGAAAAGGAATTTGACCTGCTTTAATAGATGTTGAAGTACTAACTTTTAACCATTCTAATAAATTATTACCTTTCATCAAAATATCATAACCTCTAAAGATTTCTGTATTTATAATTCTGCTTTTGGTAATATTATCATCCCAATTTATTTCAAGGTGATGGTATCTTAATTTTAACATTGAAGAGAATACACCTATTAGGTTGTGCATTGTAAATAACGTAGAATGAATACTATTGCTTGACATTTGAAGGCTCAAATAATCTGAATTTCTTTTACTATTATCTGATAATCCAGCTAATAAACAAATACGCATTAATTTTGCTACACCTTTCGGAGAAACGTTTTTATGATTATCTGTATAATGTGCTAGATTGATATGTTTTTCTAAACGCTCACGCAAATCGTTCATCTTAGCGTTTAGTGCTTCTGCTTGTCTTAAACCTGTTTCTATTGACTTCATATTAAATACTATTAATGTTCAAAATATCCATGTACTACATGTGTTAGTTGATTTTCTTTGTCTCTAATTAGTGTATACTTTTTGGATATAAAGTTTTCGATTTTCACCAAATCAGTTGTTGTTTTAATTTCACTGTCGGTACTTAATAAAATGGTTTGGTGCGATAGTTTAGGGAAATAATTTTCTAGTAATGAGGCTCTGCTGCTTTGATCTAAATATCCCATAACAGTATCTATCATTACTGGTGGGTTATAGTCACCGTAATAATGTAATGATTTTAAAAGCACCTGGATAATAATTTGTTTTGAAGCTGCATTTAATTCGTCTAGATATATTTCATTTCCTGCTTTGTGAAATATTTTAAATGAAAGGTTACTCAAATCTTCCGATAGGACTACCCGTTCAATTTGGTTTTGATATACTACTAGCGTAGTATTCAAATCTGCTCTCATTGCTTCTTCAATTTTAGCTTTTTTGTTTACTAAAAGTGCATTTGAAACTGTGGTGAAAAATGGACCTAATTTTTTAAGCAATTCTAGTTTTGGATTAGGCACTTCTTCATCAGATAAGTCAAACCTTTTTATTTTAGCATCTAATCTTTCTATTTCTCCTTCGCCATTTTTAATAGCAGCCTTGTACTCTTTTATTTTTAGTTCGTTTGTTTCATAACGTTGCATAACGTCTTCGTTGCCGCCACTATCATTTTTGCGCAATTCTAGTAATTTAATTCTTAAGTCAGGTAATGCAGCTATTTCTTTTTCTAAGCTACTTTTCTGTTGTTCTAGTGTATTGTAATAATTAATACTTGACCAACCCAATAATTTTTCGAAGTTAGCAATGTCCGTTTTATCAATAAAATCAAACTCTGATGTAGTGCCTTTTTGATTTGATTTTTTTAGAATATAAGTGGTTAATTTTGACTTGTCTTCTGTTGAAGGTTCTCCAATTAAGAAATTATTTTCCT
>JBDNHS010000033.1:0-8443 GCA_041688685.1 Kapaibacterium sp. (SeqCode) | reverse complement strand
GAAAAACTATTTGTAGTAAAGTACCTGAATGTAAAGATTGTTGTACAGACTTTGACCAAAATATCAAAATTAAATCAATCAAAAGAACTGGAATAAATTCGAATGGCGATAATATCGCAATGGATTTATCGTTTGCACCAAATAGACCAATCAAATCTATGACTGCAACAATAGTATCTTCATCAAGAAGAAAAGTATCGCCAACTGCTGGACCTTGGGAAAGAATTTTTGGAGATATTGGTGGAGCATCTGCAATAGCTTCACCTGTTGGACCTGGCTTGAGATATTATGGTGGTATTGCACCTTCGACAAGTTTTGAGGTGCCAACTCTAAAAACACGTGAAGTAACTTGGGGAACTAATTACGCTGGCACAACTGGCGCATTTAATACAACTCTTGCTTTACTATTCCCTGTACCTCTTGGTGGTGTTATATTTAAACCAAGTGTTGATGAGTTAGACTATTATTTGCGAATTTCTATGACTGACGTAAATTGTGTAACTTGTGATACTTTATTACATGTTACGCTTAAACGTAAATCATCACCTTGGAATATTGAATCAAGTAGTACAAATGTTACTAAAGGCGAAAGAGATGTTAAAATTGACAAAACTCAAACTGAAAATTCAAATAATAAATTGTCAGCAGAAATAAACGTTGGCTCGACAATAAGTATCAAAATGTCATCAAATACAAAAGGGGAATTAATGATTAATTTACCAAATTCAAATGTAGTTGATGATAAAATCACTGTTGTTGGTGTTGGCATATTTAGTAATGATATTGTTGATATTGAGGACTTTACTCCAAAATCTGGTAATTTCACTAAAGCATCACCTGACTTAGGTTTCTATTGTGAAGGTACGCTTAATGAAGGTGAAAATGCTATATTTAATATTACTTTTACTGAACCTCCATTCTCTAAATGGGATAATACAATTCAAATCAAATATAGAATTGGAACTTCTACAGAAGTGTTGGAAGATTTTGTAAATGTAATAGCTTCAAGGCCTGTAACTGAAGTTGGTGGAGATATGCTTGCAGAGATTACAGACGAAGTTTCTAAACCACGCACTTATGCACTTTCATTCACAAATGCAAATAAATCTAATAGAGCAATTTCAAATGTAATGTTAAAAATGCCAGAAGGTGTTAAATTATTAGCAATTGGTTCTAATTTATCTGATACATTAAAACTAAACATGATGGCAGAAATCGGTAATACTGGCGAAAAAACTGCAAGTTATTTGCAGGTAACTGAAAATAATTACCAAGTTAGACAAGATTTAGCAGTTGATGAAAATATCAAACCAATATACATAACTGTATCTGGTGGCGAAGGTGCATTAGATATTAATTTCACCACTTATGATTTTGATGGCACTATATTATCTGATGGCAAGGTAAGCTTACTTACTCCATTATCGGTTAATAATGATGACGGCACAGCTCAAAGTATGTTAATGGAAGTGTATCCAAACCCTGCAACTAATCAATTTAATATTAATTTAGGATTGGTTGAAGATGAGGTTATGAGTATAAATGTTACTGATATTAATGGCAAAGAAATGATGCAAATAGCAAATCAAAGCAAAATGCACTTTGGAGATAATATCATAAATATAAACACAACTAACTTAAATACAGGCACTTACATAATTACGGCACGTAGCATAAGTGGAAAAATTATCACAAGTAAATTACAAATTACTAAGTAATTTCTAAACAAATAACATAGCTCGACATATTTATAATCTAACCTGCCTCAGTAGTAATATTGAGGCAGGTTTTTTTGTATTAAGTGTTCTAAATAAAGGTTTACAACCCCTTGTTCTTTCAAAATTCATTAACTCTATAGTTGATTTGCTTTAAAGGTTGATAGTTTTTACCTCTACTAAATTACAATATACAAAAAAATAAAGGCTACCAAGTGGTAGCCTTTTTAGTAAATATTTGTAAATTATCATCAAAATTATAACTAATTTTCAATTAGAATTGTACGTTTTCTAATGTCATTGATTCAAGTGCTTTGACAACTGCGGCAAGCGTTTGACCAGCCAACATACCGTCAATTACTCTGTGATCATAAGTAATAGAAATAAACGCCACATCTCTAACTGCAACTAACCACTCGCCATTTACTTCTACTGCCATTTGGCGTTTTTTGATTGCACCAATACCAAATATACAAGTTTGTGGTTGATTAATAATTGGAGTACCAAATAAAGTACCAAAAGTACCAACATTAGTGATAGTTACAGTACCATTTTGTACATCATCTGGAGATAATTGTTTGTTACGAGCACGTGTAGATAAATCATAAACTCCGCGTGCAATACCAGTTAGGTTAAGAGATTCTGAACCTTTGATAACAGGTACAATTAGGTTGTTATCTGGTAGAGCAGTTGCGAAAGCTAAGTTAATTCTTTTGTGTTTATGAATATTTTTCCCTTCAACACTAACATTGACCATTGGGAATTGACGTACAGCATCAACAACAGATTTAGCGAAGAATGGAGTATAAGTAAGTTTGAAACCTTCATTTTTTTCAAATTGTGCTTTGTTTTTGTCTCTGATTTTAACAATATTAGTAAAATCAACCTCAGCAACAGATGTAACGTGAGCCGAAGTGGATTTAGACATTGTCATGTGTGCAGAGATTAATTGTCTCATTCTATCCATAGGAATTACTTCATAGCTATCTGAACCACTACTTGGAGCAGGTGCCATTTGTTTTGCTACTGGAGTTGGAGCAACTGCTGGTGCAGATGCTTGAACAGGAGTTACAACAGGAGCTGAAACTGAAGCAATAACAGGAGCTGAAACGGCTACTGGTGAATTACCTCGATTAGCAATATAATTTAGAATATCATTTTTGTTAATACGACCTTCATTTCCAGAACCCGATAAAGCCACCAATTCTTCTAAGGATACTTTGTTTTGAGTTGCAATTTCTTTTACCAATGGAGAGAAAAATTTACCATTGTATTCTCTTGGAATATTAAAAGTTTGACCTGTAACAGTAGGTTGTTGTAATGCTGGTGCTTGTAGTTGTGTCTGAACTTGAGTTTGTACTGGTGCAACGGCAGCTGGAGTAGTGGCTTGAAAAGGAGCAGGTGCAACTGGTGCAGATGCAGGAGCTACAGCAGAACCGCCTGTAGAAATTCTTGCAATTACACTGCCAACCAAAAGAGTTTCCTCTTCTTGCGCCAAAATCTCAGCAAGTATTCCAGCAACTGGTGAAGGCACTTCTGTATCTACTTTATCAGTAGATATTTCAAGAACCATTTCATCGCGTTCTACAACATCACCAACTTTTTTCAACCATTTTACGATAGTCCCTTCTTGTAAAGACTCACCCATTTTAGGCATCACTAAGTCAATTAAATTGCCGCCAGATTGAACAGGAGCAGCTATTGGTACAACTTCTTGCACTGGTGCTGTAGTAACTGGTGCAGGATTAATTGGTGGAGGATTAGAAACTGCCTGAGCAACTGGTGCTGCTTCGGAAACTACAGTTGTTTGAGCAACAGGCGCAGAAGCAGAAGCATTTACATCAGTCTCAATTTCAGCAATCAAAGTACCAACCAAAACAGTTGTCTCAACAGGTACGTGAATTTTCTTAAGGATTCCAGCCACAGGAGATGGCACTTCTGTATCAACTTTATCAGTAGAAATTTCTAAAATCATTTCGTCACGTTCTACAACGTCACCTTCTTTTTTTAGCCAATTAATTATAGTCCCTTCTTGTAAAGACTCACCCATCTTGGGCATCACAACTTCAACTATCATTGAGTAAAACTCCAAATTTAGTTATTTTAAATTATTATTATTTATTTTTCTAAGTAATTTATGAAATCTTTTGTATTTATAATTTCAGTATACAATCAGCACACAAAATATATTATTTTAAAATACATTATTTCAGTCCTGCAAATTAATCAAATTTTTAACTATTGACAAAGAAAATAGTAAGTTTAGAATATTTATTATCAAATAAAATCAATTTAAGCGTAAATTAATTTTTGATTTGATAATTTTTGAGATTTTCCATATATAATTTAATTACTTTTTCGTATTCTTTTGTGTAACCCAAATTATACGATTTTAGTAAATCTTTAAGTATTTCATTCATTTTTTCTTTGTCTTTTATAATTTCTTCAAAACTTTGTCTGTAATCTTTACCACTTTTTGCTTCTCTTTTTTGTTCTTTATCTCTTTCATTTTCAGAGCGGGAGATTTCTAACATTTTTGAAAGTATTTTCTCTTGTTTTTTGAAAGTATTTTCATCAACATTTCCAGAATTAATATCTGACATTACGTCTTTCATTTCTTCGAGTGCCTGTTTCATTTGGTTATTTTTGACAGGGTCAGTAGATTTGAATTTTTCTTGTTCTTTTGTAAGCTCTTCCATAGACTTAAGTGCTTTACCTTGTTCACCTTTTAGTCTGCCGTATTCAGCTTTTTCTTGTGAAGACATTTGCCCAAAACTTTTCCCTGCTCCACTTTTACCTTTCCCTTCGCCCTGTCCTTGTCCTTCTTGATTACCTTCTTGCATCATTTTTTGCATTGCTTCTTGTACCATTTTTTGCTGTGCCATCATATCTTGCATTTTTTGAGACATACCTCCGCCTTGTGGCTTACCTTGCCCGCCGGAACTACCAGAGCTTCCTTCACCACTTCCACCTGGGTTTTCGCAAGAGCCATTACCTTCTTGTTGAAGTGCTTTAAGAGATTCTTGGAGTGTTTTTGCAGCAGTATTAAGTGAACTCATTGCTTGTTTTTGCGATTTAGAACCTTCAGAATTTCTTCTATCTTGAAGACTCTCTTGAGCTTTTTCCATTTCATTAATTGCTTTTAGCATATTTTCAATACTTTCTGAACCCATTGACATTGATTGTTCAGCAAGTTTTGTTGTATTTTCAAATGCGTTTTTTAGAGCAGATGTAATTCTACCTTGTTCACTAATAGCATCATTGAGACTATTAGAATTTGACGACATTTTTTGAGTATCTTTGTTTAATTTTTCTTGTTGTTTTGACAATTGAATAACGTCATTGATAGATTTATTAAATTGTCTTTCTATCTCTTTTGATAATTTATTTTGAAGCTCTTGCTTCATTTTATTCATTTGCTGAGCTAATTGATCCAACTTTTTCTTTGCATTTTTTTGATTTTGTTTTGCAGCTTTTTTATTATTTTGGTCAATGTTTTCTTTTGCTTTTTCCATTTCACTCTTCATTTCTTCAGGTTTGAAGTTTTCATCAGCTTCTTTGAAAGCATCTTCAGTAATTTTATCCGCATTTTCTAATTGTTTTTTTAAGTCGTCCATTTGTTTTTCCAAAGACTTAATATCGTCTTTGAGTTTATCTTGTTTATTTGACAACTCTTTATTTGACTTTTCATCTTTAGCTTTTTCTGTTTGCTCCATCAAATCGTCTTGTCTTTTTGCAAGTTCTTCTGCAAGTTTTTGGATTGCATCAACTTTTTGTTCTAATTTTAATTTTTCTAAGTATTTTTTTGTTCTTTCAATACTTTGTTTGAACATTTCCTCATCAAATTTAGCATTTTCTAAAGCTTTTTTCATTTCCTCTGGAGACATCTGCTTCATCATATTTTGCATCTGTTCCGTCATTTTTTTCAATTCTTTATTATTTATTTCTTTTAATAATTCTTGCAATTCCATATACTTTTGAAGAGTTTCTTCAGATATTACTTGATTCTCGTCCATTTGTTCGATGGACTCATTGATTTTCTTTTCTGTTTCTTGGATATTTTTTTGAATTTCTTGTTGCTTTTTGCTTATAGATTCAGCTTTTTTCTTTTGATCATAAGTCAATTCTCTATCATCTATATTTTTTAGTAATTCTTTTTTAAGTTCTTGTATATCTTTTTTTAATTCTTCAGTTTTATTTAATGTCTCTTGTATTGTTTTTTCGAGACTTTTTTGATTTATTTCAGAAATTTCTAATGCTTCCTCAAATGAAACCATTCTAACAAAATATTTATTTGTAGTTGATTTTTTATAACCAGCATAAGAGTCATTATCAGCAACTTCGATATAATATTCGTATTTATCTTCTGGAGTTATTGATAAAAGTTTTAAATTCCAAACGAAATAAACTTTTTGATTGGTTTTATTTTTTTCTAATGGCAAATCAATTGATTCATATTTTTCAAATGGGTCACCGTATTTTGATTCGACTAATCTATAAAACAATTTTAAATGTTTAAATCCATAGTCATCATCTATATCAGTAATTATATTAATTGATAGGTTTTCTTTTATATTTAAGTCTTTTGATGGTTCTATCAATGAGATATTTGGATAACTATCTTCTTGAGCTAAAATTGAATATTTGACTGGATATAAATTTTGTCTTCCTTGACTATTTTCAACTTTTATCCAATAATTACAAGATTTTTCAATTTTGAAATTTACAGATGCTTGTATTGAATTCTGATTTTTAGTGGCAATTACCATTGGAATAGTTTTGATAATATTCGTAGTATCAATTAAATTCATTTTTGAATTTGACTTTTTTTCTTCTAAATTACCATTATTAGAATTGGCTTTGCCTTGGTTATTATACAAATCATCATAAATATCAGTCAGATTTTGTAAATCTTTGTTTTGCTCCATAATTAAACTAGCTTTTACTATTGGATAGTTTGTAGTTATATTAATGTTGGTCGAAGATCCTCTTAATGCAGCTATATTTGCATTATTCAAATCCAATTTTATACTACTACTTTGAGTATAAGCAGGGAAATTTACAGCTCCATTCAATTCAACTATTTCAGGTATTTCTGTTAATTTTACATTAGTTTCAGTAGTTTTTAACTTTTCGCCATACCAATTAGAATAGGCATAAATTCTTTGATTTTCTTTAACATTTGACAATTCAAATTTATAAGTATTTTTGTTAATTAATTTTGCTTTGTAAATTTGTGATTGTTTAACTGAATTATTGTCTTTTCTAATGTTTTTTTCATTATTGTCATTGTTATCATTATAAGCCACAACATAAATGAAATTTGGAGACAAACCATTGGATTTGAATTCTAATCTTACACTACTGCCCTTATCAACATAAACTAAGTCTTTATTGTTATTAATAATTTCAAAAGGTGATGAAGGTATGTATGATTTATTATAATTTGTTAGCCTTTCAAAAGCAGAATTATAACCATCAACAAAAAAACTTGCAAAGGTAATAATAGTTAAAAAGAAAAAAATCGGAATTATTCTTTTTAATTTTGACTTATCTATAATTTGATTAAAGTCAATATGTGAAGTTCTTTGATAAGTATCTTCAAGGTGAGCAATTACCAAGTCCTCTGAAATGCCATAGTCTTTATTATTGGGATTGGAATTGTCATTGGAATTATTATATTCTTTGAATAATTGTATTGAATTAAGCAACTTATCTTTGATATCATTATTCAATTCACCAACTAATTTTGCAATTTCATAAATGTCTATACTATATTTAATCTTTAATAATTTTAATACATTTTTGAAATTCAAACCTAAAAGTAATGCAGAAATAGATATTATCAAACCAAAAAATAGATTTGTTCTAAATTCGACGCCACCGTTTGCAATGTATTCGATAATAATAAATACATTTGCTACTAATAATATTATCAATAGACTTAAACTCAAACTTTTGTATAAGTCAAATAAATTATAATTATTTAATATATTTTCAAGTCTTTTGATTAAATTATTATATTGAACTTTATTATTACCAATTGGGCTTAAATCATTATCTGGTATTTGTTTGCTTTCTTTCATTTAAAATTCATTTAAAATTTATTTAAAATTCAACTATTTATAAATTTATTTCAAGAATATCTATAAATCTAATACTTTCACTTGCTGTCAATTATTACTTTCTTCCATCTTTATCAATTATCTTAAATCAATTATCTTAAGTCAATTATCTAGTAAGTGCATAAATAATTAAGTTTGCACCAAACTGAAGTGCTTCCAATCTTTTTTCGGGTGGATCTTTGTGTATGTCTGGATCTGCCCAACCGTCAGACGGATTACTTTCATAAGTATATATAACCGAAATTTTGTCATTATTGTATAAGGCAAATATTTGAGGCGGTTTGTCATCGTGCTCGTGAGTTTTGGGCATACCATTTTTGATATTATAATGAATGTTAAATATTTTATGATTTGGGGGTAATTCTTCAAAGCTTTTATCAGAATACACCTTTTTCATTTCTTTTCTAATATATTCATCAAATCCATAATCATCATCAATATACAAAAAACCACCTGCATCAAGATATTTTCTCAATCTTTCTGCTTCATTTACCGAAAAATTAATGTTGCCGTGTCCTGTCATAAATAACATTGGATATTTAAATATCTCGTCAGTAGATAAATCAACATATTCGTACTCAGTTTTTATATTTATATTTGTAT
>JBDNHS010000260.1:0-7334 GCA_041688685.1 Kapaibacterium sp. (SeqCode) | reverse complement strand
TTTGATAGAAATTAAAATATTAGACAAATACAATACTGAAAGTAAAAAGAAAATTAATAATGTAACACATATATTGATGATATTTTATATTTTTTTAAATTTATTTTTTAGTATTAACTTACATTCAGCAGAGACTGAATTGGGTTATATTGTAATTGATGAAATACTGATTAATAATAATAAAATACCTAAAAGTATAGATAAAAATAGTATTACTGTATTTTCAAATAATAATAGTGATATTATTGTAATTGCTCCAGAAGATGTAATTGAAATTAGATTTCATCTTCAAAATACTAACAAAAAAAAGGTGCCTATTTTATTTAGAACAACTTTGATTAGTTCCAAAGATACTTCTTATCAAACCTATAACGCAAATTATATAACCTATTCTCAATTCAAAGAAGATAATTATACCTTTATTGTTTCTGCATTTAATCCACAAATATCATCTTTCACAAAAGATAAAATGTTAAAGATTAGAGTTTCGAGACTTGAAAAAAAATCTTTGGATAGTCTTAAATCGAAAATGTTGTTATTAGCTTCGAAAGATAAATTAATTGATTCACTTAGTAAAATAAAAGCTGAAAATAAGAGCATATTTAGCATCGGAAATATTTTAATATTTATTTTTGTAATTTTGTTAATATTTTTATTATTTTTAGTTATATTTAATAAAAATTTTGCTCAAAAACTCAAAAGTTTTAAATTTATGGAAAACAACAACATCGACAACATAGAACAACTTAAGTCTGAAAACACAAGACTAAGAGCCGAATTAGACGCCCTTAGAGGTCAAATTGATAATATGCAATCAAGGTCACAAGAACTAAACCAAAAAAATGTGGAACTTGAAGATAATGTTAGTAAATTGTCCAAAACTAAAGCAGATTTAGAGGATTTGCAATTACAAAAAGATGAATTGTTTGCAGTTATTATTCACGATATCAAAAATCCGGCTGCACTGATAAAAAGTTTAGTTGAGTTGTTAAATTCTTATGATTTGAATTCAAATGAACAACAAGATGTAATTAACGATATAATTGCAACTACAAAAAGAATAGTTAGTCTTTCACATGAAGTGTCAAGAGTTTTGGCTTTGGAAGGTGGCAAACTTAGAATGGAATTTGAAAAATTTGATGTAATTGATGTTGTCAAAGATGTATTCAGAAGAAATAATATTAAAGTAAAAGAAAAAGAACAAGTTGCGAGTTTTAGTGTTGATGATAATATCTCACAATTAGAAGCTGACCCACAAAAATTAGATGAAGTTTTAGATAATTTGTATTCAAATGCTATTAAATTTACTCCAATAAATGGAAGTGTTCAAATTAAAGTAAAATAAGTTGATGATGCGATTGTATTCGAGATTAGTGATACTGGTCCTGGACTAACCGAGGGCGATTTAAAAAATGCTTTCCAACGTGGAGCAAAATTAAGTGCAAAACCAACTTCGGGTGAGTCATCAACTGGGCTTGGTCTGTGGATTGTGAAAAAATTAGTCGAAGCTCATCACGGTAAAGTTTGGGTAAGAAGTTCGATTGGAAAAGGTTCTATATTTTCTTTTTCAATGCCAAAAACACAAGAAGACTCAAATAAAATAATTGATTTAAATTAGAAAATACAGATTAGAAATTTAATATTAGGAATTACATATAATTAATGCCAAAAATCTTAAGAATTAATAAACAAAGTATTCAATTAGGAGAAAATGCTATAGTAAATTTGAATATTTCAAGACTACCATCTCGTACAAAAATAGATATTCCTCTTTATGTTTTTAGAGGATTGGAAGATGGTCCAGTTGTATTATTAATTGGCGGCTTACACGGTGACGAACTTAATGGTATTGAGATCATTAGAAGACTGATATTTAATAAACATATCAAAACTATTAAGGGTACAATTATCTGTATTCCAATACTTAATATGTATGGTTTTTTGAATTTGAGTCGTACTACACCTGATGGCAAAGATTTGAATAGAAGTTTCCCCGGAAGTCTTAACGGATCATTAGCATCAAGGGTAGCATACCAAGTAACCAAAGAAATTTTACCAGTAATTGATTTTGGAATTGACTTCCATACCGGTGGGGCAAGTAGATCTAATATTCCTCAAATTAGATGTGATTTTAAGTTTGAAAAAAATCTTGAACTCGCTTATTTGTTTGAGCCAAAACTGTTAATTAATTCTGATTTAGTTGATAAGTCTTTGAGAAAAACTGCCCAAAAATTAGGCAAACCAATATTAGTATTCGAAGGCGGAGAATCTTTAAGATTTGACGATGACTCTATTGAAGCTGGTATTTTAGGCACAAGAAAATTACTTAAGTCTATAGGTATGATCAAAGATGATTTCGCATATTCAAAGCAAGAAACCACCATTTTGAATCATAGTAGTTGGATTAGAGCAAAAGCTGCCGGATTGTTCAGACCAGTCAAAAAGAACGGAGAAAAAGTCAAAAAAGGGCAAGTTATGGGATTAATTACTGACCCTTATGGTGATTTCGAGGTTACCCAAAAAGCTCCACACGATTGTTTGATATTTGGAGTAAATAATATGCCAGTAGTTCATCAAGGTGAAGCTATTTTCCATATTGGCGTAGAATATGTTTGCGTAGAATAACTATAAATATCTGGATTTCATCATAATTAATTTATAAATTTAATCTTTATATTTAATCATCAAATTTAACAAAATTATTCTTCTAAGTTCTTTATAAATTCCAAGAATTGCTCTTCATCAAGAATACTAACTCCTAATTCAACTGCTTTGTTGTATTTGCTACCAGGCGAGCCACCAACGACAACGTAACTTGTTTTTTTGCTAACTGACTTACTTTCTCTACCGCCATAATTTTCAACTATTTTTGTTGCTTCGCTCCTTCCTAATTCCACTAATTCCCCAGTAAAAACAAACGTCTTTCCTTCCAATAATTTTGAATTTATTTTGTCTATTTCTTCGTCCCTTTCGAACTTTAATCCCGCAGCTTTTAGTTGATTTATTATTTCAATTTCACTTGGAATTTTGAAATGACTTATTAATGACTCCGCCATTTTATTACCAATTTCGTGAATTTTAGTAAAATCTTCCAAATTAGAACTTAAAATCTCATCAATATTTTGGAAATTTTTTGCTAATATTTTCGAAGCTCCTTCTCCGATAAATCTAATACCCAATGCAAAAATTAGCTTTTGGAATGAGTTACTTTTAGAATTATCTAATCCTTTGATTAATTTCTCATAACTTTTTTCACCCCAACCATCTAAATTTAATATTTGGTCTTTGTGTTTTTCAATGTAATAAATATCAGAGATATTATTAATCAAACCTAAATTAACAAATAGCTCCACAACTTTTTCGCCCAATCCATCTATATTCATAGCATTTCTTGATGCAAAATGCTCAATTCTCCTTCTAATTTGCCATTCACATTCTGGGTGATTACAATAATAATTTACTTCTCCCTCGGGTCTTATCAATTCGGACTTTTTATCACACGGACAAATTAAAGGAAATACATATTTTACATTTTGAGGGTCTCTATTTTCCAAATCTACTTTTGTTACTTTTGGAATTACTTCACCACCTTTTTCGATATAAACACTATCACCAATTCTAATATCTAACTCATTTATATAATCATAATTGTGTAAAGTGGCTCGCCTAATAGTAGAGCCAGCCAAAAACACTGGCTCTAACTCCGCAACAGGGGTTACAGCCCCCGTTCTGCCAACTTGTAATGTTATATCATTTAGTTTGGTGGAAACAGTCACTGATTCGAATTTATAAGCCACTGCCCATCTTGGTGACCTCGCTATAAATCCTAATTGGTCTTGATGTTTGATGTCATTTACTTTGATTACAATTCCATCTATTTGAAATGGTAAATTATATCTTTCTTTATCCCAATAATTTATAAAATCCAAAATTTCATTTATGTTTTTTGCTACTGTATAATTTTTACTTATTGGGAATTGTAATTTTTCTAATATATTTAAGTTATCACTAACTTTATTTAATCTTTTATCTTCAGTCTGTAATAAATACGAAAAAAATCTAAGTTTACGTTCAGCTGTGATTTTTGGGTCTAATAATTTCAATGTTCCGGCAGTTGTATTTCGTGGATTTGCGTATAATTTTTCAGCATTTTCAGCTCTTTTCTCATTAATCTCCAAAAAATCAGCATTATTCATCAAAACTTCGCCACGCACCTCGAAGTTATTTATCCCAACTTCAGACAATACATTTGTATCAACAAAAACAGGTACTGATTTAATTGTTTTGACATTATGAGTAATATCATCACCATTATACCCATCGCCCCTTGTTAAGGCTCTAACAAGTACTCCTTTCTCATAAACTAATGAAAGAGCAGCTCCATCAAATTTTAATTCGCAATAATATTCCGGCGAATCTCCATCAATCCCGTCTTTCACTCTTTTGTCAAAATCTTCTAATTCTTCGATTGAATATGTATTTGCTAAAGAAAGCATAGGAGTTTTATGCGGAAATGTTTGAAATTCTTTGATTGGGTCCCAAGAAATTCGTTTAGTTGGCGAATTGGCTTGCACAAATTCTGGGTATTTATTTTCTAATTCCTTCAATTCTGTGAAGTTTTTGTCATATTCTCTATCAGACAAAGTAGGAAAATTAAGTGTATAATACTCATAATCTGCATTTAAGATTATATTCACTATGCTTTCAATTTTATTTTTAATTTCAGTCTTCGTATTTGATTGCTTGTTTTCTTGGTAAAATCCATCGGAAAAGTTTTCTTCAAAAAGGTTCATTGTGATTAATTTAAAATGCAAAAAAATCTGTCAGTTATAAATACAATATAATGATATTATTTTATTTTTTGGTCAGAAAATTAATTATTTTATAATTCATAGTATTATCAAATGTCAATATAAATGATATTATATATAGATTTTGCTAGTAGATTTGTATATATATTGAAATTATTTTAAAAAATATAACAAAAAATTTGTATAATATAAAAAAAAATAATAATTTTGTAGTCCTATTGTAAACATAAATGGTAAAGTAGTGATATGGCAAAAACACAAACTTTTGGTGATAAACAAAAAAAAGGTAAAGTAGTAGACTTTATTCCTGTAAAAGTTATCAAATGGTATAAAGATGAAACTAGAGAATCAGTAAGATCTTTAGAAAAATTTATCCGTGTAAAAGATTTGAGCGAATTAGACAAAATTGATATTAATAAATAATTATTAATTATTGTAAATTTCTGACTCAACAAGATCTTTCTCAAAAAAACAAAATAAAAGATTAAAAACTTTAAACTTTAAGGCTTTAAAATGAAAAAAGGTATTCACCCACATTATCATATTGTAGATGTGGTAATGACAGATGGTACTACTTACAAAACGAGATCTTGCTACAGAGAAAATAAAATGGTTTTGGAAATTGACTCTAAATCTCATCCATTTTTCACTGGCAAGCAAATGCTTATGGATTCTGCTGGACGTGTAGATAGATTCAACAAAAGATTACAAAAAGCAAATTCATTCAAAGATAATAAAAAAGGTGCATAATAATGGCAAATTTTGGTATTCAATCTCCGCTTAGTTCTTTAAAAACTAACAAAAAAGTAGTTAAAAAGAAAATAAATCCTATCAAAGGACAAAGAGTAGTTGATTATTTGGATATTAAATCTTTAAATAGATATATCAATGATCAAGGTAAAATTCTACCTCGTAGAATTACTGGAGTTACTGCATTCCAACAAAGACAAGTTGCTTCGGCTGTGAAATATGCTAGACATTTAGCATTTTTACCTTTCGTTGCTAATGACTTGAACTAATATTAAATTATGTTGAAATTTACTAAAATTACAGCAATAAAATCTTGATTTTATTTTGTTTAATATATTAAATTCAACTCATTTAAAATTTATATTTTTAGAGACTTTCAAAATTTGAGAGTCTCTTTTTTTTTTGATTCTTTTTAGTAATATTTTTGTTTTAGTCTTGAATAGCAGTTCTCTTGATTAATATGAAAGAGTAGTTGCCTAATGCACTCAAAGGCAACAGTTTTAGTAAAAGGTTATAATAATGAATTTAAAGTCATTGATAGTCAAAATAAAGTCTGAATTTCTTGGCTTCAGTTAATTTAAAAAAGTAAGACTAAAACCTATGGATGTGAAGTACATTACTACTCTCAAAAGTGTAAGAATTTACAATAACTTTTAAGATTCCCTAAACCTCGAAAATTCTTTTCACGAATCATAACATTAGTTCAGTTCTGCAGGTTCAGTTATACAGTGAAAAGAGAAGATAGAATATACATTTAAATGAAATCTACAATGGGTCAAGACCCATTGCTCCTTAAAAAAAAGAAAAATACTTGAATTCGAGTGCATTAGTCAATATTTTTTTTCTACAGACTTGCCCAACTCAACATATTTATAAGGAGGTAAGTAAAAAATGGACAAAAAAAATCCTTAAGTGCTGATTTCTCATTTTCTTAAGGATTTGTGTGATGTGATTTCGGCGGGATTCGAACCCGCGACCCTTTGATTAAAAGTCAAATGCTCTACCAGCTGAGCTACGAAATCAAGTCAAATTTTATTTATTCTTTGTCTGATTTAAACGAATACAAAATTAAATATTTTTTTTATAAAAAACAAATTATACAGTCATATTTATTAGAAAATTTTAAAATAGTTAGCTGATTACTACTTTTTCATTCATTTTAATGATAACAATTTCAGCAATTCCTTTTGCATCTAATTTTAGTTCAGAGTATAATTCTTCTTGTGTGCCGTGATCAATAAATTTATCGTCAATTCCGTGAATAAATAAATTTAGATTAAGCTTATTTTCATTTATATATTCTAAGACCGCTGAACCAAATCCACCCGATTTTTGTCCATCTTCCAAAGTAATAACTGTGTCAAATTTATTTGCAATGTAATCAATCATATTTGTATCCAACGGCTTTACAAATCTTGCATTGATTACCTCGGCACTTATACCTATTTTACTTAATTCCTCTGCCGCTACATTTGCTTCATTCACTAATTTGCCAATTGCAAATAAACAAACATCAGTACCTTCTCTGATAATTTCAGATTTGCCAATTGGGATTGATTTCATTTTACCCATCTCAACGCCAACAGAATTACCACGAGGAAAACGAATTGCTACAGGTTGATTTTTGACATCGTAAGTAGCAGTATAAAGCATATCTCTCAATTCCTGCTCATCTTTTGGAGCCATAACAATCATCTCAGGGATAATCCTAAGATATGCCATGTCTAACACTCCGTGATGTGTTGGTCCATCTGCGCCAACTAATCCAGCTCT
>JBDNHS010000259.1:0-1856 GCA_041688685.1 Kapaibacterium sp. (SeqCode) | reverse complement strand
TGAAAACATATGGTGTATTCTTATACACGGAATGTGCATGAAATGTGCATTCGTTGTGTAAGTGAAATACATAAAAAAAAATATTTGGAAAAAAAAACATTGCCAATGTATGAGTTGTAATTTGTTATAATTTTTCTTTAAACACATTCCTAAATCACCACGATTTGCCCATTCAGATATAACAATAGATACTTTTTCATAATATTTCCCCTGATTATAATGTTTTATAAATTCCTTATAATTTTTATTATCAATGGGAACAATTGTATCATCTGGATTATTAGTTTGAAGAGTTAAAAAAGGTTTTATACTAGTATCAAATATACTAATTGGTAAAATAATATGAGGAGTCTGTCCCTTTATAACAAAATATGATAATAATTTTAACATACATATTTCGGCATTTTCCGGCCTAGTAATATTATGCATTGTTCCATAACCATCTCGCTTGGGATAAGCAACTACTTTTACTGCAAAACTCCTTATTTCATTTTCATCATCGTCTGAAACAATTCCTTTAAATGTATGTCCATATGCTCCACTTTTAATATAAACTAATTCACCATCTAATTTATTTATAACACTATAAAAATTTAATGTTTTTTTACCTAATACAGTTCTTGTATCCTGACTTTTGCAATCTTTATCCTTTGGACCAGTAAAACATTCAGTATCTGCATATTGGTCTATATTTTTAAGTGGATTTGTAGAATGCAAATTAGATTCTTCCATCAATTTCTTTATATTTAACAATCTATGTTGAATTGTTGATAAATTATTTTTTTCTTCCAGTTGTTGATTATCTTTTTTTTTATTCATTAATGTGTTTATATATATATTTTATTATTTTTATTATTATATTTAAACAATAAACAACCAAATTAATTATTTAATTTATAATTAATTATAAATTAATTATAAAGTAAATAATTAATTTATATAAATAATTATATGAATTATTATCAAAAATACTTAAAGTACAAACAAAAATACTTACAATTACAAAAAATGATTGGTGGAAACAAAACAACCTTAACAGATTTACAATGTGAACCAGATGACGTAATAGACAAATGTATTGAACAAAATATTGAACGAATTGAGGGATATGATGGAGTCAATCGTGATATTAAAACAAAGGGAGTTTATTTTGATACTTTAAAAATAGATGTAAATAGACCATTTGCAGATTATAATATTAATAAAAATTCGAAATTTGACTTGAGAATTGGTAAAAAACCGATGCTTAGACCCACTGCTTAGACCCACTGCTTAGATCATAATATTTTATTTAAAATTTTTAATACTTTGTCCAATTTTATTTTTTGTATCGGAAATATTTAATAATTTTATTACACTTATATATTCTTCATATTCTACCATCGGAATTTTAACTTGACACTTCCAATATAGGGATTCTTTATTGATATCTATATCAAATGATTCCGGAAACATATAACCAATTCTTTTTTGTTTTTTTAGTTTATCGATTATATTATTTGAAATAACATATTTGTACGTTTCTGAAGGAATAGCTAGAATCAATTGTTCTATAGGATTTAATTCACAAATACTTTGAGCCAATATGATTTTTTTTGGATAATATTTAATTATATCAGATATAAGAGGAGCAATTGCAAAATTATATCCCCATTTCCAAGATATACAATCATTCAAATAATAATTTATACACCATTCTATTCCAGTAATATAATCTTTGACCATTTTTTTAATAATTGTATTATTCATTGATAATTCATTTAATCCCAAATAATAATTATAATATTCTAACCCAGAACTAAACTCAATTCTATCAAAACATTCTATATTGGCTATTTCACCAGAAACAAATTTAT
>JBDNHS010000258.1:0-7109 GCA_041688685.1 Kapaibacterium sp. (SeqCode) | reverse complement strand
TACTGTTTCAATGTCAGTTATAATAACTAATTTTTCTTCTAAATCTGTTGAATCAACTATACTGTTATCCAAATATACCAACAAATTAAGTCTAAGAATATTAGTTTCCCAAAAAGAGTCTGATTTTAAATTATTTAAGCCTAATCTATAATTAATTTCAGTACCAACTTGTAAGTTATTGATCCAACTAAATTTACTTTGAAGAGCAAAACTTAATCCATAAGAAGTATTAACATTATTTATTTCACCTTCTTCAATAATTTGTGTTCTTCTTTGATTATTAAAAAGTATATTATCTGGAGATATTATTGTTTGAGTATTTGTAAAATTAGTGTTTCCTAATAAATCAGAATAATCAATACCTAATCTAAAACTAACAGGAACATAATTTAAAGGTTGTGTATTGAAACCTATCTCAAACCCTAAATAATTTAGCTTTGCTTTATAATTATGTTGTAATTCAAGTTTAGTATAATTATCGTTTGTTTGGTTATAAACTTCAAAGTTCTCTGAAGATTTATTTAATTCTAAATTTCTATTTTCTATATATATTCTAGTATCAATAGAAAACAATTTATTAAGTATATTATAATTTATACCTGTTCCTAAAAAATAACCTTTGTTGTTGTTGTTATCAAATATACCACAATCAGCTGAATTATAAATTAAAGGTAGTTTTGTTTTGTGATATATAAAATTAGGTCCACCTAAAAGATAAAAATCTGGCAGTTTCTGATTATTTTTATCATCAGCTCCTAAATAATTGTAAACTGATAAAAAAAGAAAAATAAAGAGGTAAAGGTATTTTAAATATATATTGATGGAGTTCAAAAGATTATTTTTAATTATAATTTTAAATCAAATATCTGATTTGTTAATTAGTTAATTTTTTAATATAAAATTAAAATTTATTAATTTTTTTTATTTATTTAATAATAATAAAATTAATTTAATAAAGTTACAAATAAGTTCAATAATAATTCATTTTTTAATAACATTTAGTATCTTTGTTTATAAGTACTTCATTTTTAATAACGAGGCTTTGATTACTTCCACAAAAATTTGTACCTCTTGCATCAGCATAACTTAAATCTGCACCATAGAAATTATTATTAGAAAAATCAGCATAATTAAGGTACGCGCCTCTAAAAGTACAAAGGGATAAATCATTATCTATGCAAGTTGATTCTTGTATATCAATTCCTCTGAAACTTGAACTTGTAAAAGTAGAATTTTTGAGAATGGCAAATTTAAAATTTGAAAAGTCAAAAGAAGTAAAAGTTGCAATACAATTATCAAAAACAACATATCTAAAATCACCAAAATAAAATGTAGAATAATTTACATCTTTAAGATTTGTAAAATTTGAGAAAGCAAATGTTGATGAATCTAATTTAGCACCATTAAAAACAACTTCATTAAAATCAGAATAAGCTAAATTACTTTTAAATCCTTTCACACTTTTGAAATTAGTTTTTGAAAAATTTGTAAGTTTATTCTCAGAACCTTGAAGATTCATAAAACTTAAATTTACATTTTGGATATTACACTCTATACACTCTTCAGAAGAAAAATATGTAGCAATATCTATGTTTTTATAATTTCCAACCTGTGAAGGTAGATTTAAGCCTCTTTCAATTAGTTTTTCAAGGTCAGGTTGAACAAAAATTGGAATACTTCTTATTTTTTCTGGAATTAGTCCATTAATATAACTAAACTCATAATAATAATTTCCAGAATTTATGAAAACATCAACGAAAGTATTTGTATTGTTCAAATCAAATACCACATTATTATTGTTTTTATTTATTAATTTTACTCTAAAAATTGAATTGTTTTGTATTCTAAAAGTGAATTGAGCATTAAACTCAAAAAATACATCAACTCTATCAATACCTAATTCAAAGTTATCAATTTCATTATTTTTTAAAGCGAAATTTGGATTTTCTAAACTTAAAACAATTACACAACCAGGAATAGTAGAATTATTAGTTTCTTGAAGGGTTTGATATTCAGAAATTGCTTGTCTTGGATACAAAAAGTCAATAAATATTTTATCTTCATCACAAGATAAAATAAAAAGTATTAATATGGTAAATATTATATTCATAATTAAAGTCAAACAAATTATATGCCATATAATCTATATATTTAGTTATAGATTAATCATTGGGTTAGAACATCGAGTTGACAGTTGTAATTAGATGAAAGAACTATTTTAATTCCCAATAAAGTTCGTTTCTTAAAGTAATTATCCAATCTGACATAATTTTTTGACGTTTAGATACCATAGTTAATTGCTCAATATTTTTGTAATCCTCATCTAAATTAACATTATGTTCTGGATTATATTCTTTTTTGTAAATTATATGATATGCAGGTTTGATTGGATCACCACCATAAGGTATTGGATCACTAACATCACCAATATTTAATTCTAAAATAACACTTTTAAGATTTGGTGGCATTTCTTCTAATTGTAATTTACCCAAAAAGCCGCCAAATCCCTTTGTATCTTTGTCATCAGAGTTTTCTTTAGCCAAATCTTCAAACTTTTCACCTTTTTGAAATTTATCTTTTAAACTCTTAAGTTCATTTATTACATCTTTTGTATCATCATCAGATAAATCAACTTTAAATAAAATATGTTTGGTATTTAAAGCATCTTTTTTCTTATCAATAGTTTGAATTATATGGAAACCAAATGGAGTTTCAATTGGCAAAGAAATTTCACCTTTTTGTAAATTATTAGCTGCCTTTTCAAACTCCGGAAATAGTTTACCTTTTTCAAACCAACCTAAATTTCCACCATCTGCAGCAGAACCAGGATCAGCGCTATAAGTTGTGGCAAATTTTGCAAAATCACCACCATTTAATATTGAATCTCTAACAGATACAGCTTTTTCATAAGATTTTATTTTTAAATCATTATTAACTTTAACATTTTTTACAAGGTGATATAGTGAGATTTTGGGTGCAACTTTTGGAATAGAATCTCTATATTTCTCGAAAAATTCTTCTACTTCCTTTTTACTGACATTAATTTGACTAAATTTTAGTTGAGTTAATTTATCTACTAATAACCTTTGTTTAATCAAATCATTATATTCATACTTAGCTCTATTAATAGTTTTGCCTATCACTTCTTCTACCCTACTTTCTGAGCCATATTGTCTAATCATTCCATTCAAAAATTCATTCCATCTTTGGCTTATTTCATCATCACTTACTTCGACAGAATCTTCAACTGCTTTCATAACCATCAATTTTTCATTAATCAAATTATCGAGTATTTTTTTTCTATACGTATCATCTTGAAAATTTATTGAAGGATTGGATTGCATAACCATTGCCATATTTTGGTCAACTTCAGACTTCAAAATCAAATCTTTACCAACTATAGCAACAACTTTATCCAAAGAACTACCTTTTTTAATTTGAGCAAATAATTCTAAATCATTACCACAAAAAATAAATAGAGTTATTAAAAGAATTAAGATGTTTTTTGTTTTTAAAATACTGATTTTGTTTAACATTGATTAATAGTTTTTGATTTTATGTTAATAAAAATATGAATATGAATAATAGTTTTAAAATATAAGTAATTGAGAATAGTTACTTTGATTTTGCTGACAATGTTTTATTTATCATCTCTAATTTATCCCAATCAACTTCAACTTTATGTTTATTTCTTACGCCACTAAGCCATTGATTCAATAAATTTTGTCTGACTATGTTTTGAACTTCTGATGAAATGTCATTTATTGCTTCTTCAAAAGTTTTTTGTTTTGGTTCAACAACCGAATTAATTTTAAGTATAACGTAACCATTTTCAAAAGTAATTGGATTCATAATCTCATTTTGAGTATATTTTTTTTGATTTAATATTTGTGCATATTTTGAACGTTTAGCCGAAAGCAAACCTAATTCTCCATTCTTTTCTCTTAAACCAGGACGCAAAGTATATTCAGATGCTAATTGAGCAAAATTTTCACCTTTATTTGCTTTATTATATATTTCATTTGCAATACTATCGTTCATCACAAAAATTTCAGTAACATCATACATTTTATCAGAAAAATAGTTTGTTTTTGTAGAATCATAATACTTTCTTGCAATTAATGTATCGAATTTTAATTTTTCCCAAACATTTTCATTTTCAACTTTGAATAACAATATACCTTCAAAAAAATCACGGCTTAGACTTCTGAATTCTTCGAATTCATTTTCTAAATTCTTACTTGAAATCTCAATTATTTCACCTTCAATCATTTTCTTTATAGACTTATTCAATCCTTCTTTATTTGTTGCCGTACCTTTTAATCTGTTTTCATTTTTTAAACTAAAATCAATTAAATCTTCAATTGTCCATTTTTTATCTTTATTGGAAATAATTATATGACTTTTAATATCTTCTTCTTTTAATTTGGCAAAACTTGGGTCAAGGTTAGTTTTAGTGGTGTCTAATTTTGATAATAATTTATTGAAATTTAATTCATCTATTTTGAAATTTAATTCTTTTGATAATTTGTCTAAAAACTTTTGTTTATCTTCATCATAATATAATCTTTTGTATTTTTTAGAAATATCATCTAAATCATATTCTTTTGGTATATCGAAAGTTGAGTCTCTTTTAATTATATGAATACCAAATTCAGTTTTAACTTTCTGAGAAACTTCGTTATCTTTTAGATTAAAAAGTGCTTCCACAAAATCATCATTCAATTTATTAGTCGAAATTTGCATTCCAGTAGACCTACTATATAATTCACCTAGATATCCACCATAAATTGCAGATTGAATATCATCAGAGTTTTCTTCTGCCATTCTCTCAAAGCTTTTTCCAGACTTTATTAATTTTAATAAACTGTCAGCTTTTCTATTAATTCTTTCATCATCCAACTCATTTAATTTAGAAATTAATATGTGTTTTGCTTTTACAAATTTTCGTTTTTCATAACTCATCAATTTTACAATTACAATCCCAAAATTTGTTTCAATAATATCTGGATAATATTCACCTGGTTTGATACTATATAAAGCTTCTTCAATTGGTCTTTGAATTTTGTCACAAGATGTAATAAAAGTTTTAATGAATCCACCGTTATTTTTCAATTCTTCATCCAAACAATATTCTTTGCACACATCTTCGAATTTTTCACCACTTTTTAATTTTGTAATTGCTTCTCTTGCTTTTTGTCTAAATATTTCTTTATCTGCATTTGGATTAGACATATCAAAATTAATTAATATAATTGCCATTTGTACTTCATTTTCTCTTCTTTTAAGGTAAGTTTCTATATTTTTATCCAAAACATTTTTTTCAAATAAAAAACTTTCTGCAAGTAGCTTTCTTTGTGAATTAAATTCTTTGATTACACTTTCATCTTCATTATATTTTTTATCAATTGCATCTAATACTTTTAATTTATAATTAGAATATAACCCAACAAATTTATTTAAACTATCTTTATTTACATTAAAAAGTTTATCGTTTTTTCTGTTCATATTTTTTTGGAATGCTCTTTGTAATTCTTGATAAGTTACATTCTCATTACCAACTTTAATGACAGTCTCATTTGTAATATCTTTGATATTATCTTTTGTGAATAAATTCATATTAAATAATAAAAAAATAATCGGAATGAACATAAAATTTTTATTATTTGCTTTGTTTTTCACAGAATACATTTTTGCCTCAAAAATAATGTTGTTATATATAATTTTAATATATTTAGTTGCTTTTACTAATTTTTTACTGATTTTTTATATTTAAATTTTGATTAGTTATGTTAGAACGATTCTTACACAATTGAATTTTATATTCATAAATTAAATTCAACAATTTTAATTATTTATAAATAATATTTAGGTTGTAAAATTAATATTAAATCTGTTTTTTAATTTTTTACAAGTTCTTCAGCCACTTTCCAAATACTGCCAGCACCCATAAAAAGTACTAACTCATCATCGTTCAGAGTGTTTTTTAGATATTCTAAAACGTCATTTATATCTTCAATGTAGATTACAGACTTATGACCATATTTAGTGGTTGTATCAGAAATAAGTTTACCATTGATCCCTTCTATTGGTAATTCTCTTGCTGGATATACATCGGTTATAATAATTACATCTGCATCATCAAATGATTGTGCAAAATCAATGTACAAATCTTTGGTTCTGGTATAAGTATGCGGCTGAAATACTGCAACAATTCTTTTGTTCCATCCATTTTTTGCTGCCTGAAGTGCTGCTTTTACTTCAGATGGGTGATGAGCATAGTCATCAAATACATCTCCAGAGATTTGTTTGTTCTCTTTTAATAAATTAAATTTTCCTTTATAATCAAATCTTCTATAAACACCCTTGAAATTAGATAATGATTTTGCAATTGTATCGAAACTTATACCTAATTCATTCGCTACTGTAATAGTTGCTAAAGCATTTTTTAGATTATGTAATCCAGGTACATTCAAACTTAACTTACCAACATTATTATCATCAATTAATACTTCGCACTCTACTCTATATTTATCATAAACTATATTTATTGCCCTTACATCACAATGTTTTGACAAACCAAATGTTCTTACTTTTTTATTCAACAAACTATATATTTCTCTAACTCCAGAGTCATCTAAACCAAGAGCAATAAATCCATAAAATGGAATTTTGTTGGCAAATTCCAAAAATGTGGACTTAATATCATCAAAGTCAGAGTAAATATCCAAATGTTCTGCTTCTATATTATTAATTACGGCAATTGTTGGTTGTAATTGTAAAAATGATCTGTCATATTCATCTGCTTCTACTAATATCCAATCACCATTTCCAAGTCTTGCATTTGTACCTCCAAAATCTCTTAATCTACCACCAACAATCACAGTTGGGTCTATGTTTGCTTCTATCAATGCAAAAGCTAACATAGATGTAGTAGTTGTTTTACCGTGAGTTCCTGATACAGCCAAACAATATTTTAATCTCGTTACCTCTGCAAGCATTTCTGCACGTCTGATTAAAGGTATATTTTTTTCTTTAGCTTCTAATGTTTCAACATTATCTGAAATTTTCACTGCACTTGAATATACTACAACTTCAGCATCTTTAAT
>JBDNHS010000257.1:0-3229 GCA_041688685.1 Kapaibacterium sp. (SeqCode) | reverse complement strand
TCTAAAAGTTCTAAATCTTCTAAAAGTTCTAAATCTTCTTCAAAACAAAGAGCTTTGGCTAAGCTACCCCCAATTCTTAGACCTGTAAATGAACCAGGACCAGAAGAAATAGTTACAAAATCTAAATCATTGACTTTGAGATTATTTAAATTAAGCAGATACCTTACTGACTCCGCAAGTAAAGTATCGTGAGAATTAGGCAAATAGTGATTAATAATTGATAGTTTGTTTTCGTTATCAAATAAACCTAATCCAAGATAATTACTACTTGTTTCAATTGCTAATATATTTTTATTTATTTTTTTCAAATTAGTTCTAAAATTATTTAAATAATATTACAAAATTAATCAATTAATTCCATAGTTTTTTTGATTTTCCATAATATTTCGGTTGCCATTTCACGATTTTGGATTTTAATTTCTAAAAATAACTTGTTATTATTTTGAAAAAGTCGTGAATTATCCAAACTTGATATATAATCAGAAATTAGTGGAAAAACTATTTCATAATAATCAGTATTTTTGTTTGATGGGAGTTCACATATTAATTTCTCAGAAGTAACAATTACTTTTTCAAATCCAGTATAGATAGCTGCAATTCTCAATTTGATACCAAATAACAAGTCATTTCCTTCTTTTGGTAATTTCCCGTATTTATCTTCAAGTTCTTCTGTAATTACCTTTAAATCTTTATTATTTTTAACTGAATATAATTTCTTATAATATTCAAATCTCTCTGTATCACTTTTAATATAAGAAATTGGTAATAAAGCATCTTGACCAATTTCGATAGACACTTCCTCGTTAATAAATCTATCTCTAATTGGTTTATCTTCCAAATGAAAGACATTTTTAAATTCTTGTTCTTTTAATTCAAATACAGCTTCTTCTAATATCTTTTGGTAAAGTTCAAATCCAATACTATAAATTTCTCCACTTTGCTCTGCACCTAATAAATTCCCAACTCCTCTAATTTCCATATCTTTAAGTGCAAGTTGAAATCCACTTCCCAAGTCTGTAAACTCTTCAATTGCTTGTAATCTTTGAATAGCATTATTATTTAGTCTTTTATTATTTTCAAGTAATAAATAGCAATAAGCTTGAGTATTAGACCTACCGACTCTTCCTCTTAATTGATATAATTCAGCCAAGCCAAAATTATAAGCTCTATTGATAAATATAGTGTTTGCATTCGGAATATCTAAGCCAGACTCAACAATTTTTGTAGTCAATAATACATCTAATTCGTGACCAATAAATTTTTGCATCATTTTTTCAATTTCGTTTGGCTTCATTTGTCCATGGGCAATTCCAAATTTACAGCTCGGCAAAAGCATCTTAAGTTGGATTTCAATTTGTTTTAAGTCTTCAATCCTATCATTAACAAAAAATACCTGTCCACCCCTTTCAACTTCTTTGAAAATTGCATCTCTAATTACATCTTCTTCCCACTCTAAAATCTCAGTAACAACAGGCAATCTATTTCTTGGTGGAGTTTCAATCACACTCATATCTCTTGCACCCATAAGCGAAAAATTCAGTGTTCTTGGGATTGGAGTAGCAGTAAGCGTTAATGTATCAATATTAGTTTTAAGTTGTCTTAATTTTTCTTTTGCACCAACCCCAAATCTTTGTTCTTCATCAATAATCAATAATCCAAGGTCTTTGAAATCAATATCTTTGCTTAATATTCTATGTGTACCAATTAATATATCAATACCACCAATTTTCAATTTTTCGAGTATTTGTGTTTGTTCTTTAACTGTTCTAAATCTTGAAATCACATCAACATTTATAGGATAATTACTTATTCTATCTTTAAAAGTCATATAATGTTGTTGGGCAAGTACAGTTGTAGGAACAAGAACAGCAACTTGTTTGCCTGATTGAACGGCTTTAAATGCTGCCCTTACTGCAACTTCAGTTTTTCCGAACCCAACATCACCACAAATCAATCTGTCCATTGGAGTCTCATTCTCCATGTCTTTTTTTACATCTATTGTGGCTTTAGCTTGATCTATAGTATCTTCAAATGTAAATGCAGCTTCAAATTCTTTTTGCCAAATATTATCAGTTGCAAAGGCATAACCTTTTTGCATTTTTCTTTCTGCATATAATTTGATTAAGTCTCTTGCAATATCTTTAAGTTTTTTCTTTGTGCGTTCTTTTTTTCTTGACCATTCAGAACTTCCCAATTTAGATAAAGTTACTCCAATATTATTTTCAGAACTGTGCTTTTGAATTTTTTGGATATAATTCAAATTTACGTATAATATATCACTATCTGCAAAAACTAATTTAATACAATCTTGGTCATTACCACCAATTTTGACTGTTTTAAATCCTTCAAATCTTGCTATACCTTTATCTTCGTGGACTACAAAATCACCAAATTTCAACTCTTTTAGTTCTTTTAATGCTAATGCCGAATTCCCGTCTTTTCGTGTTTTATTTTGAAATCTCAATCTATCAAACACTTGATGTTCGGTAATAATAGCAAAATTAAAATCACTCGAAATAAATCCATTAGAAAAAGTATTTTCTAACCACAAAGTACTCTTAAAAAATTGATCTTTATAGTTAATTTTATTTATTAAATCCCTATGTGAAGAATCAATTAATGTATTTAGCTTTTCATAATCGCTATCAATAAAATCAACAATTAGTTCCTTGAACCTTTCTAAATGTATTTCCCCTTCCGCAGACAAAATAACTTTAAACTCTTGATTTAATAATTCAATTATATTATTTGTCAATGATTTGATTGAAGATTTGAATTTAGGCTGTAATTGAGTTTTGAAATTAAATGTTGGTTTTTGTAATGGATTAAATACAATTTTTTTGATATTTGATAGCTGTTTATCAAAATTTGATATTAATTCTTTTAGATTTAATAACTCAGGCTCATCAATAATAATTGTAGTTTTTTCATCAAAATAATTTATGATATTATCTATTAATTCTGTGTTGTCATAATGTAAATTTTTGGATAAAAATTCAGTATTATTTATATTCTTTATGCTTCTTTGTGATAAAACATTAAATTCTCGTATCGACTCAATTTCATTCCCCCAAAATTCAATTCTTAATGGGTTCAAAAAGCCAACTGGGAAAATATCTATAATTCCACCTCTGTCAGAAATCTCTCCTTCAGAAGAGACAAATGGCATTTTTTCAAATCCTGATAAAATCAAATCAAAAATAAATTGATTATAATCTAATTTTTGGTG
>JBDNHS010000256.1:0-2228 GCA_041688685.1 Kapaibacterium sp. (SeqCode) | reverse complement strand
TTTCTTTTATTATATACCGAGTTTTAATAAATTTAGAGCTCCAAGTATGGCTTTATTTTTAGTTCAATTTGCTGTTCCATTACTTGCTGCTTATGGATTAAATTCAATTATTAAATCTAAAAAAGTAAACCAAACAAGTAATACAGATGTTGATGATTATGACTCTAATAGTAATACAAACACTGATAATAATACTTCAAAAAATTCTAAACTATCCAAAAATATTAAAATTCATAAATTTGTTAGTTATTTCTTATATGCATCTGTCGGGTTTTTAGTTTTAGGTGTAATATACAATTTAATTTTCCAATCTTCTTACTTTGAAGCTATTGCTGCTTCTAAATTAATGAATATATTCCCAGAACAATACAAAACACAAGTTTTACCAGATATGCAGAACTTTATTTGGTCAAAAATGTTGAGTGATTGGTACACAAATGCTATTATAGTTATCTTGGGCTTTGTTTTATTATTTCTTTACATCAAAGATAAAATCAATTTAAATATATTAGCTTTATCAATATTTGCTTTAGTTATATTTGATTTGTGGAGTGTTGCAAATAGACCTCTAACTATATCAAAAACTAAAGTAAATTATGAAGAGACATTTGCTAAGTCTGATGTAATAGACTTTTTGAAACAGGATAAAAGTGTTTATAGAATTGTAGATTTTGCTTCACCTGGTCCCAATATGTCTGCCTTTTACAAATTGCAAAATATAAATGGTTATCACTCTGCAAAAATGAGGGTATATCAAGATTTATTAGATGTTTGCTCTAACGGTAGCACCTCGCAAATGACTGACCCATTTATTTGGAAATTGATGAATGTGAAATACATTTTAAATGCAGATCCAATTCAAGGTATGCAAACTGTTTTTACTTCACAAGAGAAAAAGGAAGTAGTTTTATTAAATCCTGAATATATGCCAAGAGCATTTTTTGTAGATAAAGTGGAAATTGATAAAAAAGAAAATATAATTCAAAAATTAAAATTTGTGCCAAACGGAAACTTTAACCCTAAAGAAGTAGCTTATTTGGTCAAAAAATTACCTATGAATATAGATATACCAACTTCAGATGTAAAAGCAAAAATTACTAAATATCAAAATGAGTTAATCGAATTAGATGTTATTTCTTCGGGTAATAATTTATTATTCATTAGTGAAATTTATTATCCAGTTGGTTGGAAAGCATATATTGACGGTAAAGAAACAGAAATTTTTAACACAAATTATGCTTTTAGGTCTGTAATCGTGCCTAAAGGAAAACACAAAGTAGAGTTCAAATATTATTCAGAAAAATTTGCACTTGGTAAAAATTTGAGTTTATTAACAAATGTAGCCCTTGTAGTATTATTTGGATTAGGTATTTTTTTAGAAAGAAAAAAGAAAAATACTAATATTACGAATATTAGTGAAAATCAATAAAAATTTTAATATAAAAAGGATTTTAAGTTTTGGAGTTAAATATTTCTAATGAAGAAAAAATAATAATCGATGAAATTACTGACTTTTTCAATAAATTGGCTAAAGGTAAAAACTATATTATTTTCCCCGAAGAATTGATTGATAAACTTACAGAGCACCACGCTGTAATCATAAGAGATTATTTGGATACTGTTCAATTATTTAGATTACATAATAGTGAAATTAAATTTTTTGAATGGTTAAAAGAAAATGACATTGAAGTTTGGAATGATTTATGGAAGTTAGATAATCCAGTAGATGAAGATATTAATGATGAAGATGTTAATGATGGATTTGAAGTTGTAAATGATAAAGTTGAAGATAAAGTTGATTATTTAGTTTCCAAAATATTTTTACCTGTAATTCTCAAAAAAGATGGTAGGGGATTCCCCATTTGTGATTTGGTAACGACAGATAATTATTACTTTACACCACATCAATTACCAGATGATGAATCAAAAATATTCGTTGAGTCATCTAAAGAAAGATTTTTGAAGAAAGAAGTGTTAACTACAGCCCAACTATTAGCTATCGAGATTTCTATGGGTGATATAGATATTTGGCATTTTGCATACAAACATAAGATTGAATTACCAAAGGCGAAAAAAGCAGTTTGGGATATGGTTGAAGATGGCATTTTGGTTCATCTCAAAGAATCAGAACATTTAATCCCTTTTTTAAATTTTAGATAAATTTATATGAATTTTTCTAAATTTACTTAAATTATGATTAATTTATTATCAAACTTTTATTTGTAATT
>JBDNHS010000255.1:0-15185 GCA_041688685.1 Kapaibacterium sp. (SeqCode) | reverse complement strand
TTTGAATATTACTCAAAATGAAAAGTTTTTGAGAAGAACTACCTCTGATATCGAAAAAGATGGTGTATTAAAATGGAATATACTCGAAGAGCCAGTTCCACTTATAGAAAACCAAATAGATATAAAGCTTAGAGCAGAAAATGAATACGGTGGCATTTGTGAATTTGATGAAAAAATCAACATCAAACAATTAACTATCCGCAAAAAAAGATTTGAACTTAAAGATGATTATAAAATTGAAAAGTATTCTTTGATAGTCTTTGATTTTGACCAATCAAAATTAACTGACCTACATAAAGATATCTTGAATGAAATAAAACAAAAAATAGAACCTAATTCAAAAGTAAAAATTTATGGATATACTGATAAAATTGGTGAAGAAAAGTATAATGAAATTCTTGCTGCTAAAAGAGCAAACGAAGTGCAAAGCTATTTGAATGTGAATCAAGAAAATTTAGAATTAAAATCGATTGGTAGTAAAGAATTACTTTATGATAATAATTCTCCTCAAGGAAGGTCATTTTGTAGGACTGTACTTGTCCAAGTGGAAACTCCAATTAAATAATTTTACTTCAAATTCCAATAAATGTGATAAAAAAATAATAAAATTAATTATTTTTTAAAAAATATCACAAAAATTGTAACTTTTTGTCACTTCATCTTGTCTATATACTTATAAAGGTAGTAAAAAATAAAATGTAGTTTGATTTCAGCATAATTTCAATATAAATTTCAATAATATAAAATTGTCAGACGAAATAAAAAATATCACCACACAAAATAATCAAACGATTCAAGATAATATTCTTGAAAGCGAAAAGATTATAATATCAAATGAGATAATAGACTCATTTATATTGGGTGAGGAATATGCTTTTAGATATGTTTACAAATCATTTAGTGTTAAAGTATATAGATTTTGCCTTAAAGTATTATCCGAAAGGGAAGCTGCAAAAGATGCTACACAAGACACTTTTATCAAAATTTACGAAAACAGAAAACAATTTTCTGGACAAAATTTAAAAGCTTGGGTATATACCATTGCCAAAAATTGCTGTATTACTGCTTTACGTAGAAAAAGAATACATATTGAACTTAATGAAAATATCGAAATCAAATCGGAAGATTATATACCAGCGGATTCTTCACTAATTTCACATATCGAAAAAGCTCTAAATCAATTACCTTTTATCTACAAAGAAGCCATTATCCTTAGAGAATACGAAGATTATACTTATCAAGAAATTGCTGACCTTTTACAAATTGACATAAGCGCCGCAAAACTAAGAGTTTTTAGAGCGAGAGGTATATTAAGAAAAATATTGGAACCAGTTCAAAAGGAAATGAATGAACATAGATAACAATAATATGGATAATTTTGATGATGAATTGAATGATAAATTCGGTAATGAATTTAATAATAAATTTGGAAGTCAATCAGATAGTCGTTTTACAAATAATGAAATGAATAGCAATAACTTGAATAATAATGATTTAAACAATGACAACTTGAATAATAATTTGAATAATAATATTTATAATAATGAAGAATATTTAGATTATTTAAGCTCCAAGTATATTGATGCTGATTTGTCTTTTGAAGAAGATAAAATCCTTAGAAATATTACAAATCAAAACCCTAATTTAAAAGATAATTTCTTTAATAATATAGATATATATCAATCTATAAAAGAAGAGTCTAAAAATATAGAAATTCCTCATGAATTTTTGAATGATACTGAAAATCTATTAGTTGACAAATTATTTAATAAAAATACTGTATTAAATTCTAATATAATTAATCTGCAAAATGAATATGCAAATTTCAATAATTATGATTATCATTTAGACCAATTAGAACTTTTAGAAAATGAAGAAAATCAGTTTGTAAATCAAAATTCAAAAACTAAGTTTATGAATTTAGATAAAATTAGCAACAAAAACACTGTATTTAATAAACTGTCATTAGTTGCTGCTTGCTTTTTATTGTTTTTTGTCTATAATATCAATGAATTCAAAAGTACCAACAAAATCAATTCTTTTGCAGATTTAAACTTTGAAATCAAATTAGATAAAGAAGATAATAATTCTTATAATAGCTTAAATAATAGTAATTCTAATAATTCAGATAATTTTAACAATTCTAACAAAATTCAAAACTCTGGTAATACTTTATCAAGTAATACTACAAATGAAAATTTGACTAAAAATAACTTAGGTAATAACTTAGGCGAGAATATAGAAACTAATATAGACAACAAATTAGACAATAAATTAAAAGAATCAATTTTAGAAGATAATATTATTATAAGTAATATTAATGACATTAGAGATATAGATAATAAAAATATAGTTAACAAAAATATTGATAATAATTTAAATTCTACAACTCAATCAGAACAAACTGCAATTATAAATAATAATAATAACATAAATAATTCAAATAATTCTAACAATTCTAATAATGCAGTAATTCCAAACACTATTATTCTTAACCCAATGAATAGTCAAGTTGTGAATTTAAAAAACAAAAATAATTCTGTGAATAATAGTTTTGTTTATGAAAAAAATCATATAAATACTACTTTCAAATTAAATTCAAGTATAAGTAATGATTTGAATAATTCTCGATTTACTGACCAAAACAATGCAATTATAAATCATTATGCTCAAAGTGTTGCCATTCAAATTGATGAAAATAATGATATTGGTTTCGAGTTTGGTTTTAGTGATTTTAATTTTGATGATAAAGCTAATCTTATTATAACTACTGAAATACCAAATAATACACCTGGGTCTAATTTAAAAGAATACAAAACTGTCATTGTACCAGTAGAACTTAGAAAAAACTATACAATGTATTGGGGATTAGGATTTATCGAAAAAAATCTATTCAAATATAATGATTTATCATTAAACTCTAAATTCGCTTTTGGCTTCTCGAATGACGGTCCACAAAGCTATTTTAGAATGAGTGCAAAATATGAATTAATCAAAAATCTAAACCTAAATATTGGCTTAGATGCAAGATATATGAATGTCAATTTACCATTTTACGTCAATGCAAATAACTTAAGTGCCACAACTGCATTATCATTGAATTATGGAATACAATATCAATTTTAGTAATCAAGTTCATTATTTAGTTAAGAGAACTTAACAAATAATCAACTTTTTATCAATAAATTAGAAAATTATTATTAAATTTAGTAAATTACAGTTTAAATAGTTAAAAATCTTTAAAAATATTAAATTAAGCTATTAATAAATTAAAAGACTTTCATTCAAATTATACGATTAAAAAAATAACAAAAATTTTACTAGTACAAAACAATTTTAATTACAATCACTACTTCGGAGGGCTTATGGGTAAATTTTATACAAAATTTTTCTATATTTTTGTTTTCACTTTAGTTCTAAATTTCTCAAATTTATTTGCAGAAAGAGATTATAATTTAGAATCTAAAGAAATGTTAAGGAAAAATTTTAATCCTTCACAAAATATAAAGTTTGATGGTATCTTACCATATAAAAACATTAACAATAAAATTGCTGCACTTACTTGGACACCATTCGATTCATTAGCCAATTCATTATCTATGATGAATGACAAAATAAATCCAATTTCGAAAGACCCATCATCTGGAAATATGGCTCTTATAATGAGAGGTTCCCACGAAGTAACAGAAGAAGGATTTGCAAAAAGTAATTCTAAAAACAATTTATTTTTAAAAACTTCAACAGATGATGGTTTGACCTGGGGTAATAAAGAATTAATTTATTCAAATGAAGATTTCAGTTACGGCGAAGCAAGATACCCTTCTATTTTTGTTCTAAACAAAGGGAATGCAACAACTCCAGATATTGAATATTTATATACATATTCATTAGTTGTCGAAACTACTGGTGCATGGAATGGATTTGGTACTGGACTTTAAGGAGAAATAGGTAATTCATCCGAAAGACAAGAAACATTTGCCCAAAATGGTAATGAATACAAATGGGGAAGATCTTTCACAAGTGTTACTACTGGACAGCCTGGATGGTCAATTGCCGATTCTAAAATTACAGGTTGGTTTAATCAAACTACATCAACTAATATTTTATGTACTGGACCTGTAACTCCATTACCTACTGGTAATATTAACGATAATAGCAATATTGCTTATAGATTAATAAACAACGACCTAACTGAAAAAAAACAAGAAATACCTTCACAATGGAGAAGTCAATTGTTTACTGATGTTACTACAACTGATAGCAGAACAAATACAATTGTTGATGTAAAAAGAACAAGTGGTGGAACTATTTATTCAGCAGTATTTGGTTCAATAAAAAACAGAGATGAAGTAACTGGTGGTAAAAACTCTTTTGCAGTGTCTACCTCTAATGATGATGGCAATTCTTGGTCAGAACTTGAGATATTTCCTTGGAGTAACATCGAAGCCTATATTAACAACTTAGGTGCTGGTTTGGTTGCAAGTGAATTTAGTTTGCCATACTGGTCAAATTCTTTTGTTGTAAAAGAAAACGGTGATTATAGCTATTTTACTTTTTTAATAGAGTCTTCAGAAACTAAATTAAGAACAGAAGAAGCTTATCATATTGTTGAATTGTTTAAAGAAAATGGTCAATATGGTGTAAGAAAAGTTGCAGATAATACCTCAAGAACTTGGGTACCTTATTTTGATAATGATGGAGCTCAAGCAGGGAATGGCAAAAATTATGAGTTACAAGTATCAATGACTGCTGATGGAGAAAACTATGTAGCAAAATGGGTTGAACTAACTGGCGAAATGTGGCCCACTGATTCAACATTCCAGTTCCAATCTTCAGATATTTTCTTTTCTACTAGAAAAGCGAATTCAAATACTTGGACAAAAAAATACAATATAACTAACGATGAATTTATGGATAGATGCGTTTGGATGCCAGATGTATTAACAAATGATATTACAAAAATCCCATTATTTAGAGTACAATCTAAAGGTACAGATGATGTAGCAAACCAAAGAAGATATTTATCAAGTCAATTAATAATGTTAAGTTATTTTGATTTGAATGAAATAATTATTGCGTCTGTAGATGATGAGATTATCACAAATGAAAATATTCATATTTATCCAAATCCTGCAAGTTCTAATTCAATTTTAACATTCAATTTACAAAATCCAAAACAAGTAAAAGTTATTGTTTACGATAACTTAGGAAACGAAATTTTGGTACCTTTTAATGATTTTGCAAAAGAAGGTATAAATTATGTTAATTTAGATGTTACAAATATTACTACTGGTGCTTATTTTGTTGCCATTCTAATCGATAACAAACCAATTACAACCAAAACACTCAACGTTATAAAATAATAATTAAACTTTTGTATATCCCTATTTTAAGAAAATTAAAGTAGGGATATACTTTTTTTTTTTTATTTTTGAACAAAACTTTTATCTAATCAAAGATATATTTAATTTGTATTTCGTTTCTTGTAAATTATTGTAAAAAAATAAAATTTCTTTAATTTAAATGTAACCAAATTTTAGTTCAAAGCGTTTAGTTATATGTAGATATACAAAAAAACAATAACTAAATTTAAAATTTGCTTAGATTTAACTTTTAAAAGATTTAATTATTTAAGTCAGTAAGTTTAAATTAAAATTAGAGTATAAAGGTATTATTTAACTTTTAAGGTATTATTAATGAGAGTATTTAACAATACATATAGATTAATTCTATTAATTATGATAGGTTCAATCTTATTTCCGGCTAATACTTTTGCCAGTGTGTATGGAGTATTAAAAGGAAAAGTGTTGGATCAAGATGGAAAGCCAGCAATAAGCGCTTCTGTTAGGGTTCTTGGTACAACAAGAGGGGCAAGAGTAAAGCCAGACGGTGAATTTACAATAACTAATATTCTTTCTGGGAATTATGAAGTATCTGTTACTTATACAGGTATGGCAGAATACAAAACGAAAGTAAATATTAGTGCTGATAAGACTACTACAATTGAAGTTAAACTAAAATCAAGTAGTGTTATGACAGAAGAAATTGTTGTAACTGGTAAAACACTTGTAGATAAAACAAGTATTGGTCGTGAGACTTCTTATAGTACACAAGAATTATCATCTACAGCAAGATTTGGTATTAATCAAGTTGTTTCGCTCTCAGCTGGTGTACAAAGTAATGGTTCTGGTTTTTCTATTAGAGGTGCCAGAGATACAGAAACTCAAGTAAGAGTTGATGGGATTGACGTAAGTAATCAATTCACTGGTGGCTTTGGTGCTTCGGGTGCTGCTTATTTCCCAATGATTTCACAATTTGCAACTGAAGAAGTGCAAGTTTTGACCGGTGGATTTAGTGCAGAGTATGGTGAAGCCTTAGGTGGAGTAGTAAACTCTGTTGCCAAAACTGGTAGAACTGATAAATATGAAGGATTCTTAGTATTTAGAACAGATTTACCTTCACTGAATGGCTCACAAGCTGATGCTGTTTCTTTAATAAAAGACGGAAATTTAAATAGATTTGTACCTCGTGATGGTGGTGAAGGTTTACAGCTTCAAGGTGCACAAAGTAATAGAGTAGAAATGGGTTTTGGTGGACCGTTACCATTTTTGGATAAATCTACTTTTTTCTTTTCTGCCTCAAGTTTAAATGACCAATTTAGAAATTTTGATTACAAACAAATTGACCCATTAGGTAATAACTGGGGACAATTACCAAATAATAATTCACAAGTAATAAACTTAGTTGGTCGTGCTAGATTTAGTTTGACTGACGACATATCTTTGATTGTAGGTGGTTCTTATGGTAGAACTTCATTCCTTACTTCTAACCCTGGCTGGTTATATGCTACTCAAACAGGTGTAGGGGTTAATACTAATATTGAAGAAAGAGTTGCAAAACAAAATGCAATCAACGTCCTAACTTCTAATGTGATGTTTAGAATTAATCATACTTTAACTGAAAACAGCTTTTATGAGTTAACAATTTCTCAACAAACAAACTCTGACGAGAATGCAAGAAGAAAAAGTTTTAATGATCCAAGTTTGTTTAGTGGATATGATTTATATAAGCCAAGTGATTTGTATGTAAATGATCCAGGCAATAGAGCAGGAGGATTAATACCGAGACCAACTGATGCTAAATACGGAGATAGATTAATAGATATTTATCAACAAGTAAATGGTATTCGTAGTTCTAATGATGGTTTCTTATCAGATCAATTCCCTGTTATTAATCCATTGACTGGTTATTATGAAGGTTTGGTAAATAGAAGAACTACTAATAATGCTTGGGGTATCCCATTTTTCTTTAATAATTCTGGTAACACTGCTGGTTTTTCTTATAGATATGGTAGTTATTTACAGTTTGATGGAAATTATACAATAGATTTTAAAGATGATGATTTTGGTCATCAAATCAAAGCCGGTTTTGAGGCAAGACTATACTCTCAAGAGTTACACAGTAACCCAGATCCCTGGAATGGTGCTCAAAATACTGACATTTATTCTTCTCGAGATGGTGGTAATATCTATGCAGAGAATGATAGAGTTTCTGATATCACAAGTCAAGCAAGAACACCAAAAAAGATAAGTTTTTATGTAAGTGATCAAATCAGTTTCAAAGGCCTGGTATTCACTCCTGGATTAAGATTGGAGTATTTTGACCCAAGTTCACCTGTAAGAACTCAATATTCACAATGGACTCCCATCAGTGAAATCGATACTCCAGGTGCATTTACTGACGCCACCTCTAAATTATATTTGGCACCTCGTATCAACGTCAACTATCCAATTACTGATAGATCAAAAATATCAATTAATTATGGTATTTATTATAAAATGCCTGAGTTACAAAGAATGTATGATGGTCTAAATATTAATGAATTATTTGCTGGTGCTGTAATCGGTAATCCAGATATGAAACCACAAAGATCAAATGATTATCAAGTAACTTATGACAATCAATTAACAGATGAGTTTGTGGTAAATATTGCTGCTTATTACAAAGATATTTATAATCAATTAGGTTATGCTTTCGTTCAAGCTGTACCAGTACCATATAACTTAGCACAAGTTGCTGAGTATGGTTCTAATAAAGGTTTAGAATTTGAATTAAGAAAATTACCAACTAATAATATTGGTTTTAGATTCAACTATACATTAGCTCAAATTTTGGGAACTGCAACTGGCGCTACTTCTAATATTAATATAATTAATGACCCTTACACTACAAGACCTGCATTTCCACTTAATGAATTTGCATTGGATAGAGATATAAGACATAGAGCAAACTTGATTTTAGATTTTGTTTGGGGTGATGATGAAGGACCAGAAATATTTGGTATAAAACCATTAGCAAATGCAAGAATTAACATTTCTGGAACATTTAGGTCTGGTTTGCCTTATACTTTTACTGCTCCTGATGGCAAACCTTTGGGTGATAGAAATGCTTTGAGACAACCAGGTTTTATTGCTACTGATCTTAAATTATTAAAAGCATTTACTCTAAAAGAAATATTTGGTGATGATGCTGGTAATTCAAGAATTGAATTTTATCTTGATGTAACGAATTTCATAAACAGAACTGTTGTTGCTGCTCTATTTAGCACAACAAGCGACCCTAATGATGATGGTTTATCTTTATATCGTGGGTTGGGTACATTCAATAATATAGTGTATCATAAAGAAGCACAATTAGGTAATCCAGAAACTATAGCTATTGACCAATATGATTTTTATGGTAATAGAATGTATAATCAAAATGCTGATTTAGATTTTAATAATAGAGTAACTATAGAAGAAGTATATTCTCAATATATTAGATATATAGAGTTCGGTATTCAATCAAGAAATAATTTCCAACAACCAAGACAAATATTCTTCGGTGTTAACTTTACTTTCTAATATTTAAAAAATTGACTGAAATTTAAAATGAAAAATAATTTAATAAATTTAAGGTGATATAATGAATAAATTCAAATCACTTGTTCTGATAGCCATCTCATTTGTTCTTTTTCCAATATTTACTAATATTGGAAATGCTTTACCAAATAAAGAGCATTATGAAAAATGGTTAAAAGAAGAAGGAGAAAAAATACAAAGAACCTCAGTGGGTTTCTTTGATAATCAAAAAAATACCGTAAGTAATATAGAGTTTTTTACTTCAAACTATGGTATTTTTGGATATGATATTGCTAGAAACTTAGGTAGTGGTTATTGGCCCAGAGGCTCTCGTAATCAATACATATTTGGTGGTGGTATGTGGTTCGGTGCTCAGAAAAAAGATATTTTCTTAGGTGAGCCAAGAACACGTTTCTTTTGTAATGTTTCTTATGACCCAAGTTTGGCTGCTTCTTGGATGACACCTGGTCGTATAGAAGAAGGTGTGCCTGATAAACAAAATTTGACTAAATACCGTGTGTATTTTTCTACAAATTTTAACCCCAAAACAGGCGAAGCTTATGAGAAAAAAGATGGACCTAATTGGCCCATTTGGGATACTGGCTTAGACCCTTACACACCTAGTTATGATTCTTCTAATGATTCATTAAAATTTGGTAGATACTTTGGTAGATATATTAACGATGTTGATAGAAGAAATAATGTAAACTGGCCCAAAGGTCCAGCTATGATTTCTGGAGAAGATATTTTCTCAACTTTTAATGATGCCGATTTAACACGTTATCAAGGTGGTCCGGCACTAAGAAGAAGTCAAGGTTATCCTTTGAATATTCAAATGGAACAAATGATTTATTCTTGGGGTTTTGGAGATTACAAAAATTTTATCTTTGTTAAATTTGATATAATAAATGCATCAACTGATACTTTATGGAACTGTTGGATGGCTCCAATTATGGACGTTGATTTATCAAGAGCACCTGCATTAGCAATTGGTGCTGCAAATGATAGAGTTCGATATTATGATACTGATGATACTCTAAATATGGCTTTCCAATGGACTGACCCTCAATTTGGTGAAGGTGGATTTGGATTTGGTTATTTAGGTTTTGACTGGTTAGAGTCTCCTGCTACTATCAGACACTTTGGTAATACTTGGGTGTATGATACAACTATAGTTGGTGGCGATATTAAAATTGACTCTGCTCAACTTTTTAGAGAAATTAAAAAAGCAGATTCTGATTTCGTACGTAAAGATAGTGCTTTTTATGTAAACAGCTCTCAATTAGGTTTGAGAACTTTTAGAAACTGGTCATCTGCAGATGATATTAGAGAAGATTTTGCGAGATATCAATTCATTTCACAAGGTGGAAATCAACTTGGTGTTTCGGAAGCTGGTGATAAAAGATTTATGATGTCAACTGGTCCATTTAATGTTAGACCAAAAGATACATCTCGTGTTGTAGTTGGTATTATGATTGCAAATACAACTAAAGGCGGAGATGCAGATGGAACTGATGCTGATGTGAAAGGATTAGTTGAGTTAGATAAATTTGCTCAATCAGTTTATGATAATAATTTCCAAGCTCCTATTCCTCCAGACCCTGTTGTAGTTCAACAAAAAAGAGGTTATAATAATTCAACTATGATTGTTTGGGATAATAACTCAGAAAATTCTGTAGATAACTTAGAAGATGGATTAGACTTTATGGGTTATAGAATTTATAGAGCAAGAAGATTAGACCAAGATACAATAAGTGAAAATTCTGGAAATAGAGTTGGACCATTAGCTTGGAAACAAATTAGACAATTTGAATTACCTCATCCTTCTGAAAAATCTGTTAGAAAAGTTAGAACTGGTGCAAATCAGTTTAACATCAGTATTGATTCATTAAGAGTTGTTGGTAATTGGATTGACCCACAAACTGGAATTGTTGATACTATGGCTATTGCTGTAATGAGAGTTGGTCAAGGTGTAATATTATTACCTGAATCTTCTGTTGCCCCTGGTACTCCTTATGTACCTCATATTGTTCAGTCAGACTCTTCAGAAAAACCTTGGGGTGAATATTATAGAAGATTAGCACCTAACGAAAGAAGTGCATATCCTCTTAGACCTGACTTAAGAAAAAATGATATTCTTTTTAAAAATGTTTTAGTTGGTAGATTAGAATTAAATAGATCATTAGTAGGATATAATCCTTTATTCTTTAGACCAGCAGTTAGAACTATAACTGATGCAGAATTTGCTGCTATTCCAACAAGTGGTGTAATTTATAAAAAATTAAATAGAATAGTTCCCATTAAACCGGATTCAGTCGACGAACAAGGTGCAACAGTAATTAACACAAGAACTGGTTTACCATATAAATCATATTTAGATTCTTTAGATAATAATGGCAATATAGTAACTGAAACTATACAAATAGAATCAAGTATAGCTGATACAGTTTACAAAAGAAGTACTTACAGAAGAGTTCCAATGCCTGACGGTTCAATTTTGGGATACATTGATGTATTATATCCAAGACCTATTGCAAGCCAGATGCGAGATACAAATCATGTTAGGTTAGTATTAGATTCTGTTTATAGTTTTGTTCAACAAGGAATTGCAACACTTAGATTCCCACAATTCGAAGAAACTGATGATGTAAGATTTAATGTTATTATGCCTTACATGAATAGAATAACTCGTAATAGGACATTTATTGATATTGGTGATGATAATAGAGATGGATTAATTGAATTTAGCCCAGATATAACTAAAACTGAAAAATTAATAAATAACGTTGATTATCATTATAGGGTACTGTCGTATGATGAAGGTGATGTAAATAAACGTACTGAACCTAAATTAAATAATGCACAAGTAGGATTGCCTAACTTTGCTACTGTAGTGCCAAAAGCTGCACCTGCAGGAAGTAATTTGAAAATTGAGTTAGTTGATGCCGATTTAGCTAAATTAGGTGGTATTCATAATATTCAAATCAATTCATTAAACGATGATAGAGTTTTACAGAATTTCCAAGGTGATACTCTTGAAATGTCATTCGAACCATATTGGTTTGCTTTCCCTATAGAAGATGATTCTACAAGATTAAATACTACAGTTGGATTTTATGGCAGAAGAATAACTTTGACAAATTTAAGAAATAATCAATTATTATTCGATGCTTTTTCAACATTAGAAAAAGAATTATGCCGTGCAAGGGCTCAAAATTTATTAACTGAAAATACTTTTAGTTTAACAAGTCTTGGTAGAGAAATAAAAGATTCAGTTCGTGGACTTTCTAATGACTTAGGCTTAGAAAATAGTATGCAAAGATTGTCATATTTTGGTAACTTTACAACTGGTGACTTTAAAGATAGAAAATATTGTTATGCTCCAGCATTAATAGACCCTGCTTATGGTACTATCGAAATTGCATTTGATTATGGCTTTGAGCAATTCGGTGGTATTTTTAGACCATTAGAAGATATAACTAAACCTGCTGACGTTGATGTAAATATTAAAGCAATAACAAGCAAAATTAATCCACCTACACAAATAGTTTCTGATGCACCGAATGATTTTGGAACAGTTAGAACAGCTACATATTTAAGTGAAATTAATCCTAATGGATTATTACAAAACTTTAACTTTGTTTCAACAAGTTTCAATAATGGACCTGGTGAATATGAAATTGAATTTTTGCCTGGTGGAACTGAAGTAATTAATTTGACTTATAATAAAATTAGAGGTCCAATTAAAATAACTACAGAAGTACCTTATTTAAATCTAAAAGTAATTAACAAACTTAACTATAAATATAGAAACAGATTTAATGAAGAAGTATTAGTACAAAATAATAATGAAATGCCTCATTACACTTTCCCTTTATTACCAACAAGAACTTATGTTAATCTTGGTAATGGACAAAATGCAACATTATTAGGAAGAGCGTACCCAGATCCAAGAAATATCGCTTCCACTGGTGGCGACGCTAATGAATATCTTGGTAAGTATAATATTGCTTCTTATGCTTGGGTGAAAAGTAGAACTGTTGTGAATGGTTTTTCTGCTCCTCACTTAATTGGAAGAAGCTCTGATGACCCTTATATTGAAAGTACTGATTTAAGCTATAGTGGATTACAAGGAAGATATTATTTATCTAATAATACAGATATTGTCGATTTTAACCATATAATTAATTTGGGTGGTGCTGAATTTGCACTTGACTTTACAAATAAAGGAAGAACTAATAGCCCATCAATTTTATGGGAACCTATGAGAGATTCCAATGTTGCGGGTAATCCAATAATTGTTGTCAATTCTAATTCAAGAGACTTTAAAGCTGGTGATAAATTAACTTTAAGAACTTGGGGTGGAGCAGCTGGTTTACCTTTACCTGGAGCGAAAGCTAAATTTGTTGTGAAAGGTGGTGCACCTGGTGATGGAAATTACACAGAACAAATGTTAGATAAAGTTGCAGTAGTACCAAACCCGTATTATATATCTCACGAAGGTCAAATATCTCCTTATGACGCTAAGTTGTATTTTACAAAATTACCATCACAATGTACAATCGAAATATTTACAGTTGCTGGTGATTTAATTCAAACTTTAAATTTTGAAGCAAATAGCGGTGGTTTGAATGATGAAATAGGACTTGACGTTTGGGATTTATTAACTAAAAATGGTCTTAGAGTACAAAGTCAAACATTGTTGGCAGTTATTAAAACTCCTAACGGAGAAACTACTGTTCAACCTTTCTCAGTTGTTGTTGGACCATTTAGAATTGTGGAATAATTATTATAAATCGGATACTATTACAACTAATCAAAATAGTATCCAATTTATTAAATTAATTATATTATAAAATTAGGAATAAAAAATGAAAATTTTAAATAAATTGATTTTGATTTTAATCATCAGTGTTGTATTTAGTTATCAATTATTTTCAGTTGAAACGAGCAATATAATAGGTGCATCACGTGGTGATAATTTACAAAAAATAGGGGCTGCAGGCTCGCAATTTCTAAAAATAGGAGTTGGTGCAAGAGCAACAGGTATGGGAGCTTTCGGTGCTGTTGCAAATGATTTAACAGCAATATTTTGGAATCCAGCTGGTTTGACTCAAATGACTGGTTCTGATGTAAATGTAACGGTTAATTATACATCTTGGTTTGGTGGATTTTCTCACAATTTTGCTGCAGCTTCTACCAAATTATCAGATGATTATACATTAGCAGCAAGTTTTACTTCTTTTGGTGTTGATAATATTGCTATAAGAACAATTCAAAACCCAGAAGGAACTGGTTCTACATACTCTGTAAATGATATTTCTGCGGGTCTAACTCTTGCTGGGAATTTAACTGAAAGATTCTCTTTCGGTGTTACTGCCAAATATGTTAGAAATTCATTTTCTACTTTGTCTGCTGGTACATTTGCTGCTGACATAGGAACATTGTATGATACTGGGGTAGAAGGTATTAAATTAGCTTTCTCTATTCATAATTTGGGTACAGAACTACAAATGAATGGTACTAATTTGAATGGTGCTACAAGATTATATAATGATTTAAATAATGCACCTTCGGATTTTCAATACTTATCTTATCCTTATTTGATTCCTTTAATGTTTAGAGCTGGTATATCATCGGAATTGTATCAAGATGAAGAGCACGTAGTTTTAGGTGCTTTAGATTTTGTTACATTGTCTGACACACCAGAACAATTTGTAGTTGGTGCTGAATATTCATTTATGAACATTGTTTCATTCAGAGCTGGTTATACAATTGGACATGATAATACAGGAATTTCTGCTGGAGTAGGTATAAAGTATGTGAGTGGAAGTCAAATGGCATCATTTGATTATTCATTAACTCCAAGTACAGTTTCTGCTTTTGGATTAATAAATAGAATTGGTTTAAATGTTGGATTTTAATTTCAAAATACCAATTAGCATAAATATATGATTTTAAAAGGGTAGATAATTCTACCCTTTTTTTACGTCAAATTATTTTAATATATATATAAAATATTGCATAATATATTTGCTTTTGTCCGAAATAGTCCTTAAATTAGTATTCTTTATTTGAGACAATGAAGAAAAATAGTTCTTTAAAAATTAATTACTCAAATCCTTGTCTAAACAATATGTTTGCTTTATATTTTAACATCTATAGAAAGAGTTATTATAAATAAAGTTTGAATAAAGTTTAGAAAAAATTAGGAAATATTAAAAAAAGTAGTTAAATTTGTATCCGCTTAAATGTCGGGTCGAGAAAATAAAATAAATCAGAATA
>JBDNHS010000254.1:0-2540 GCA_041688685.1 Kapaibacterium sp. (SeqCode) | reverse complement strand
TATCTGCTTGTTTGGTATAATTATCAAAATCTTTGGTACCGGTGTGAACTATAGTTACTATCGAATTTGCTAAATGCTTTTGATACATCAAATTTGCAATAGGTTTACCAACGATATTACTTCTTCCAAGCACAACACAGTGTTTACCTTTTGTTTCGATATTATATCTTTTTAACAACTCAATTATTCCTGCAGGAGTGCAAGGGTAATTTGCATCTAAACCAATAACTAATCTACCAAAATTTTCTGGGTGGAATCCATCTACATCTTTTATTGGGTCAATAGCAAGTATAACTTTATTTTCATCAATATGTTTAGGTAAGGGTAATTGAACCAATATACCATTAATTTGTGGATTGATATTCCATTCTTTGATTATATCCAATACTTCAGTTTCAGTGATTGATTCATCAACTCTTTTGAGGATTGAATAGTATCCTAATTCTAAACATGACTTTTCTTTACTTTTTACATAAGCTTGAGAAGCAGGATTTTCGCCAACTAATAACACCGCCAAACCTGGGGGATTATTACCTTCATTAATTAATTCTTGAGTTTTAATTTTAAGTTCATTTTTAATTTGCTCAGCAATAGATTTACCTTCAAGAATTTTAGTCATTGTTTGCCTACTTATTTTCCAGTAAAAAAAAATAAGAATTTTACATTCTATTACTAAGTATGTAATAATAGTTAAATCTTTATTTATTCGACTGTACCGACGTTAAATTCTATTAAAAATTTTGGAGTAAATCTGTTTAAATTAATTAGTATTAATTTTGTTCATCTTCATTATCTTTGAAAGGATTATTGATAATATATTGAACACCAGCTGAGAATATATTAAAATTAGAAAAATTATAATCTGCAAATATTGCAAAATCACCTAACTGTTTTTTAACACCAAAGGTAAACTTAATTGCATTAGATTTTAAATTTATTTCAGCTACCTGTGGCTCAGTATCCCCTGGGTAACCATTTGCAGGGTCAGTTTCCCAACCAGTGATTAAATTCAGGTCATTAGGGTCTCCATAAACTGGTTTTCTCAAACCAACTTGCCCTTGGATTTCTGAAGCCAAAAAGTAAGTAAATCTTGTGTTAATATTAAAATGATCATAAGATAAACCAGTGTAAAAATCAAACCAATCTTTAATTTTTTTACTTGCTTGAATATTAAAATTTACCATATTAGCATTTGCTTTTAATTCAGCATTAGTAACACCAACACTATTTGTTAACTGGGTAGTCTGGTAAACGGCTTGTACTGCCATATCAAAGTCAGGGTCATCAATATATTGACTTATACTATGTTTTAGCCCCATACCATAGAAACTAAACTTCCCTATTTCTTCACTCATTTTGATAGGTGGTATAAATCTCAATAATAATTCTGTCCCATAATAAGAGCCAATTTCTATTTGTGGTACTCCGGCAAATAAACTTGAATAATCACCACCTGGAGGTAATGAAAATATACTTGGAAGCGCATTAAAAATGCTATTCAATGAATTTGCTAATGTATCACTTAGTGGAGGCAGACCTAATGTTCCGAGTGCATTATTAACACTGTCTAATCTTCTGTTCAAAGATGGAATCAATACACTTTTACCATCTTTTATAAAAGTAATTTCACCATTAGTTTTACCTAATATTGTTGCAGATTCATTTGGAACTTTTAAGTCACCAATTTTGATTGCATCATAAAGTACTGTTTTTAATAAATAATGGTATAATCTTGCAGAATCAATAAAAGTTATGTTGCTCACTAATTTTTCATCAACTAATTTTGAGTCAATCTTAATCATACTTGGGTCTCTTAATACAGCCGGATCAAATGCTTCAGTTGGAAATTGAGGAGTATAGGTTCTAAGATTGTCATTGACAACCCCAAACATACCATTTAGTGAAATTTTGAAATATGCTTTATCTACTTGTTTTGGAATAAAAGCAGAATTCACAAACCTTGCATTAGAAGTAGAGTTCATTGCCTCTACTAATGGCTGCATAAAAGGTACACCATTCAAATCAAATATGTCTTTACCTAATGCTCTTGACAACTGAAGTACAGTTTGATTTGCATAAGGTGCTTCATCTGGCATTTGCGATATTGTTTGATTTGTATTAAAGATTGTAATCAACAATAAAATTGATGACAAATATTTGGTAAAAAGTTTCATATTTTCAAAAATTAATAATTAAAATTTTTAGATTTATTTGTGAATTTTATAATGATAATTTAGCTTTAATATTTTTTGTTCAATAATAGATAAATTGGAACTGCAAACAACAAAACTATAATTAATGTAAATAAAGTAGTTACTACTTTAAATGCAAAATAAAACATCATTGCCATAATTTTGAATAATATAAATCCTACAATTAAAGCAATTAGCAAAAATAATATTTTTTTTGTCATAATTAGTAAATTAATATTTTAAATTTGATAAATTTTAGTCTTTTTTTGATATATTTTCAAAAAAGTGAACAATAATTTAAAAGTTGTGTAAAAAACTACATACAATTTACATCAATCTTACTTTATG
>JBDNHS010000253.1:0-10267 GCA_041688685.1 Kapaibacterium sp. (SeqCode) | reverse complement strand
TAAAAAAAAAATTAAAAAAATGCTTAATAAAAAAAGGCGAAAAGCTAAAGAAGGGGATAGACCTATTATTTTTTATTGGGCATAATAGTTTTTACTTGGCGAAATTAACAAACACAAGCTTTTATTAAAATTACAAATTTTTAAATTAAAATAAAATGTTAAAAAAAAACAAAAACAACAATTTTACTAAATCAATGTTATGTGATGCTTTTATAAACGAGCTTCCATATACTAACGAAAAAATAATTAATAAATACACAAAACAAATTTCTACTGAATTATATTATTTATCAAAAGAATTTGAAACAGCTGGAGATACAAATGCACACGTAAACGCAAGATGTGAAATAAACAAAAAGTATGGTAAATTTTGGAGAGAAAGATTAGATATTAAAAAGATTTATAATTCACCTAATCCTTTTGGTAAAATGTCTTATTACTAATTTAATAAATATACAAATGAAAGAAAAAATTAATATTTTAAATGAACCAAAAAACAATAATATTTTTTTAAAAAATGTTAAAGAAAGTTTTTCATTAACTAAATATATTAATAAGTATTATGAATTTTCGCATTATACAAAAAAAGGAGATATTTATTTTAATCTTTTAACTAAAGAATTAATAATAAAAAAATTAATAATAAAAGAATGGGTACGTTTAAATAAATTATAATAAAAAACATTAACTAAAAAACAAAAAACATGAAAACAATTGAATTAGAGCCAACAGAATTTTATGAGTTTAGAAAAATTGCTTTTTTTACAAAACTAACATTTTTTTGCAAAATAGTCAAAGGAATATATTTTATAGAAGCTGATAAAAAAGAACTAACAGAATTAGGATATTAAAACTATGGAAATAATAAATGGAAAATGGATGGACAGATATGAAAATCCTGTAAATGATTTTAATTTTAATGAATTAAAAGAAATTGGAATAAAAACTAAAGCTGTTTATGGCAATGACATAAATTACAATAAAATTAGTATTATAAAAAATTTATTAAATTTAGATCAATCAGATGAAACTTTTATTTGTCTTTTATTAGCAAATAAAGAAAAAAGAGATGATTTAAAAAATTTTAAATAGAAATGTGGTACTTATCAGAATTAGTTTTTAAAAGCTATTTTCCTAAAGAACTAAAAGAGGGAATGTTGTTTATGAGTATTTTTAATCAAGGAACAGTGAAAGAATTTGTAAATGTTTGGAGTTTAGGTAAAACTTTCGATAGTGTTGATAATTTTTTAATTAAAAACGGAGCACCTATTAAACTTTATATAGTAGATGAAGACGAAAATGTAATAGCAAAATCAAAAACCATAGGTTGGTTTGATTTTGGAGAAACTATTAGTACATTGTCAGAAATCTCTTTAAAAGAAATAAACATTATATTAAACGAATTTAATGGTCTTGTAGAAATAAAAATAAATGACATTTTTTATGAAAAAAAAGATAGAATAGCTGCAATTATTGAAGAAGAAAAAGTTATATTAAGATTTACAGAAGAATAATGTAAAAAAATAAAATTATGAATTACATCGTATGCAAAAAAAAGCAAGAAAATTATTTTAAAAAGATAGGAGACTATAATTTTTGTAGAATAGAAGATTTAATATTAACTGATGTACTAGCAGTAGATACAGAAACAACTGGATTGGTTGCAAGACACAATGATATTTTTTGCATTCAAATAGGTACTGGTAAAAATAATTACATAATTGTTTTGTATGATAATAATTATAATTTTGAAGATTGTATTCCTTATTTAAACAATCGTACTTTAATTTTTCATAATGCTACATTTGATTTAGGGTTCTTTTACAAAAACAATTTTTACCCAAAAAATGTAAAAGATACAATGATTGCTAGTAAAATAATATACAATGGAGATATAGAAAATCAAAGAAATGATTTTGGCACTTGTATGAAAAGAGAACTAGATGTTTTTTATGATAAAACAAATCAAAGAAATATACATTTAATTAAATTAAGTCAAGCTTCTACTATAGAGTATTCTTTTAATGATGTAGATAGGTTAATTGATTTACATGATGTTCTTTTAGAAAAAATTACTGATAATGATCAAAACAAAACCTATGATTTACATTGTAGGTATGTAAAAGCTTTAGCATACATGGAACAAAGTGGTATGCCATTAAGTTCTGAAAAATGGGATGAGAAAATAAAAACAGACAATAATAACACAATAATTAATAAAAAAGAAGTTGAAGAGTATATTTATGATAAAATAAAAAGATTTGCAGACTCTCAAATAGATATGTTTGAAGAAAAAAAAAGAATACTTGTTAGTACTACTTCTCCCAAGCAAATGATAAAAGTTTTTAAAGAACTAAAAGTAAATATTATTGATAAAGACGGAAAAGAAAGTATTAATGAAAAAATTATTTCTAAATCAGATCATGAGTTTGTAAAAATATGGCTTAAATATCAAAACTCTAATCATAGAGTGTCAACTTTTGGAGAAACAATTTATAATAAAATTGAAAACGAAAGAATATACACTAATTTTAATCCTATGGTTGATACAGCAAGGCTGTCATCAAGAAGAGGAGCTATTAATTTCTTAAATTTTCCTAATGATAAAGAAACAAGAAGTTGTTTTTCTACAGGAAATGACACTAAGTTAATTGTATGTGATTTTAGTGCACAGGAGGGCGTTATAATGGCTGATTTTTCTAAAGACGAAGCAATGACTTCTTCTGTTGTAAACGGGGTTGATTTGCATTGTTTATTAGCTAAAGCAATTTTTCCAGAATTAAATGGATTAAGTGATGAAGAAATATCAACTACACATAAAGATAAAAGATCTTTTGCAAAATCACCTAGATTTGCATTTTCATATGGAGGTAATGGTTATACAGTTCATCAAAATTCAGGACTTCCTTTAAAAGAATGTGAAAGAATTTATGATGTTTTTAGAGAGTTGCATTCTGGTCTTTATAGTTGGGGTGATAATGTTTACAATGAGTCAATAAAAACAGGATATATTGTTTCTGTTGATGGATGGAGACTAAAACTTCCTAAATATAATTTGTTTTTAAAGTTAAAAAACATTATAGAAGCTATTCCAAAAGAAAAGTGGCAAATGTATAAACAAGGAAAAAATGAATCAATTAGACAAAAACTGTGTTTAGAGAATAAAAAAGAATTTAAATTTATTTATAAAGATTCTTATAATTACTACAAATCTAAGAAAAAAGATGTTTCTAGTTTTTTTAAAATAAAATCAGAATACGGAAGGCTTTGTCTTAACTCTCCTGTACAAACATGTGGGGCCCATCAAATAAAACTATCAACTGTTTTATTGTTTGAATGGATCATAGACAATAATTATCAAAATCAAATATTAATATGTAACTCTATACATGATGAATTGGTTGTAGAACCAATTAATTCTTTAGCAGAGTTAACTAAAAAAAAGGTAGAAGAATTTATGAAAATTGGAGGGAATAGTTACCTCAACGACTTGGTTTTAAACGCTGAAGCAGCTATAGGACAAAATTGGTATGAAGCAAAATAATATTAACATGAAAAAAAAAATAACAAGAGACACTATTTTAAATCATTTATTAGAATATCAACTTAGTTTAATACAAAAAACATTATTAGACACTTTAGATAACGATAATTGGAGATTTGATTACACTATGACTAAAGAAGTTCATCAAAGCTTTAAAGTTTATGCAATTAATTTAATAAAGAAAATATTTAAATGCAATAAAACTAAAGCAGACAAGACTTTTGATTGGTTTAATGTAGAATATGGATTAAGAATTAAAAATTAATAACAAAAAACAAAAAACATGACAACACTGACAATATTATTTATTAGTTTACTTTTATTATTAGCACTTATAAACATTGTAAAGTTTTTCTATGACAGAAAAAACAATAACTCTGTTGTAGAAAAAAAATGTGAAATGACTGCTGTAGCCAGACCTATAGAAGAAAAAATTTTAACAGAACCAGTAATTAAGCCTAAAAGAAAGTACAAAAAAAGAGTTAGTAATACATCAAAGAAAGCAGCAAAAATTCCTTCAAAAAAATAAAATGGATTGGATGTCGCAAGATTGGGAACATGAAGAACTTAGATATGAAATTTATGCTGTTGAAAGACAGCATAATCTTTTATTAGAACTTAATGAATGGGAAAAAAATAAAAAAGTTAAACCAGCAATAATAAAAATATCTATAAAAAATGAAACTATACATAAGTCCACATCAGTTTGAAGAGTTAATTAAAAAAAGTTATAACCTAGATATTATTTACTTATTAAAGTTAATTGAGGAAAATTATGACATAGAGCCTTTGTACAATAACAGTATGAAGCTTGCTGCTATTTATCAATCTTTAATAAGAAAAGGCCTAATAACTGATAATAACCTTACATTGATAGGAAAAGATTTATTAGAGTTTATTGAAAAAGATGAACCTAATAAAATTTTAAAAAAGAAAGTAGTTACAAGGTTTGAAGAGTGGTACAAACTTTTTCCAGGAACAGATTCTTTTGTGTATAAAGGAAAAACTTTTAAAGGAACTAGAGGATTAAAGTTTAATAAAATTAATTGTAGATTAAAATTTAATAAAATTATTTTAGAGGGAGTTTATACAACTTCTCAATTAATAGATGCTTTAAATTATGAAATCAAACAAAAAATGGAAAACTCTTTATCCACAGGAACTAATAAACTTTCTTTTATGAAAAACTGTTTAACTTACTTAAATCAAAGAAGCTTTGAGCCATTTGTTGAGTTAATAGAAAGCGGAGAATTAATAAAAGACACTCCTCAAAAAGGAACAGATATTTAAATTTATAAACAATGAAAGAAATAACAGAAATATTAGAAAAAGTATATAGTAATAAAGAATTGAGAAAAACAATTGTTCCTTTGTTTATAGGAGACCCAGGAAGTGGAAAATCTAGTATTGTTGTTCAGTTTGCAAAATCAAAAAATGTGCAAATAGTAGAACTAATTACATCACAAATGTCTCCTTTTGAGATTAGTGGTATTTGTATTCCTTCCCATGAGTCTAAAAAAATGGTTTATTATGATTTTGATAGATTAAATAATCTTAAAGATGGTGATATTTTATTTTTTGATGAGTTGTTAAACGGAAACCCAGTTGTTTTAAATGCCTGTTTAACGGTGTTAGAGCAACGGAAAATGATTTCTGGTAAACCTTTACCAGATATTATGATTATAGCAGCAGCAAACCCACAAGGCATGTCTCCATTAACTCCTCAAATAAAAGAAAGATTTGTTTGGTATGATGTTAAGTTTGACAGATTTTTGTGGATTGATTTTATGGTAAATAAGTATCAAATAAGTACGTCTATAGGAAACAAACTTTCTAATTTAATTAGTAAAGAAGACTTCAAAGGTAGTAATTTTATGTCTCCAAGAAGTTTAGACAAAGCAGTTAACATGATAATACATGATGTTCCTACTCCTTATAAAAATATATTATTGCCTATTCTTTCTGAATTAATAACAAATACACTTGATGAAACGATATACTTATCAGAAGAAAAATCTTTAGCTCCTATGGAAACTATGCCTTGGTTAGAATTAATAAAATATAAAATGAAATTAATATGAAATTATTAGAAAGTAAAAAAGGTCTTACACTTCCTAAAATATTTTTTTTGTCTGATAAATCTGAATTAAAAGAAATTCCTGTTGGAGTTCCTTTTATTTTTGGTAATGCTGATATAGAAGAATATATGGTAATGTTGTTAGAATATGAAATATTGTGGCAAAATGCTGTAAAAACTGGTTATCCTTTTGATTTTAGAAAAATATTAAAAGACAATGGATATGAAGGTATAGAAAGTTTTCATTATTCTCATCCTATTTATATAGAATTTGAATCAGAAAAATATACAGATGAAACAGATGTAGCAAGTTTTTATTTATTAAAAGATGTAAAACATAAATTTGAAGACTTTGTTAAAGATAATAGTTGTTATGTAGATATGGAAAAACTAAAAGATTTAAATGTATTTCCTATTTGGCTTGATAAAATAGAAGAAGCTATTAGTACTAACATTCATAATTTTGCTGTTTACAACAATAATATGTATAATAAAAAACTAGAAGGAATGTATGGTGCTTTAGATTTAATATCTCCTCCTAGAAATCTTATTATAATTGACATTTCAGGAAGCATTCCTAGGGCTGTAAGTACAACTTGTTTAACTCTTGCTAAAAATCTTTCAGAATCTTTTTATGCTGATTTATTAATCACAGGTAGTAAATCTACTTTATATGCTTATGAAGAACTTTATAAATTAGATGTAAAAAAAGTTTATCAAGAAAATGAAATGGATAATGATCAAACTTATTTTAAAAAATTAGTTACCGAAGATAAAAAAGTTTATAAAACTGCTATTGTTTTTGGAGATAATCATAGTCCTTCTAGGAATTGGAAAAATAAATACAATGAAAATACTAAAACAATTTCTAGAGAAGAAGGTAAAAAAATGTGTAAATGGGAAGTAGAAAAACTTATTTCTTTTCACACAAGAGGTACTTTTCACACAGCAGGATATGCTGATTGGTTTGAACCAAAAGAAGTAGAATCAATTAAAGACTGGGTTCATTATTTAAATTAAAAACAATAATTAAACAGGAGTGGGATCCTTTATAAAACCCAAAAACTATTATTATGAAACAATTTATTAAAAAAGACGAATTACAATTAATTAATGGAGGGTATTTAAGTAATTCAAAAGGAAATCCTGTATATAATGCTGATTTTGTAGCATTACAAAACCATGCAAATTATATTGTAACTTTTGCTAGGTTAGCTAAAACAAAAAATTTTGTAACAAGAACAGCAGATGACGTTAAAGATTTAGAAAAAGAAGTTAGAGAGCTTTTATCAAAAAATAAAACAATACAATTTGTTAGTAAGCCAGAAGCTGTAAAAAGACCAACAACAGAAAAATTAAAATTAGAAGCATTGTCTTTTATGAATTTTCAAGAAGAAGTTGGAAACAAAGAAAAAGTTAATACTTTTTTACAAAAGTTCAAAGCTTTAGCAGAATTTGAAGAATTTGGTTTATTTTTTACAGAAGATGTTGTAAAACTAGACAAAATTTACACTTTAGCAGAAATTGTAGAAGCTGTAGAACAATCAGTAGATTTATTATAATAACATTTTTAATCTTTTTTAAACACTTGTTAATTAATTTTAACAAGTGTTTTTTATTATAAACATAGAAAACAAACAAACATGAAAGAACAAATAGATAATGCAATTGAATATTTAAAGAAAACTAATGTAAGAGGTTGTATAACTGGAAGTGCATTGTTAGGATATTTTCCTGATGAAAAACAAACACAAGACGTTGATTTATTTTGTTATGATGACAAATCATTTACAGAATTATATTATAACTTATATCATAATCCTATGTTTACTATATTAGATAAACTAGAATTATGGAAAAGTGATATGTTTAGAACTAGAAATAACTTTAGTAATAAACATCATACTGGTGTAACCACTATTAAATTTAAATATAACACTTGCGTAGATGTAAATATTATATTTAAAAAAAATTGTGATAATATTTTTAGTGTTCTTTCTTCTTTTGATATAAACATTATATGCAAAGGATATGACTTACAAACTCAAGAATATTTAGATTTAACAACATCTCCAGGTAAAACAGCTTCTTGGAACAAATGGAATAATGCATTTACTTCTATGGAAGTATGGCAAATAAGCAGAATACTAAGACAATTAGAAAGATGTTTTAAATACCATAAAAGAGGCTACAACGTTGATGCTGTTATATTAAAATACATAGAACTAATTGATAAAATTCAAAATTTTCAAAACATATTTAATTCTGATAATTTTGATGAAAAATTAAAAATAACAAAAGAAAATACACTTATTGTAAAACAAATTTGTCAGATTTGGTTAGAAACTCACGAAATTACAGACGAGCAAGTAGAATTATTAAAAACAAAAATTAAATTAATATAATTATGTCATTATCAATAGAAGATTTATTAAATTCATTAAAATCATTTGAAAAAGAAAATAAAAAAATACTAGAAAACACTGTAAACACTTGGGAACGTATTGGAAGCAAAGATTCTTTTACTGAGTTAGGTTTAGAAGGAAGTGAGTTAGATGATTTTCTAAAAGAATGGATAGATGAAAACGGTTACAATAATATTTAATATTTAAAATAATAAACATGGAAAAAATAATAGAAAAATTTATTAAAGATAATAACTTAGATTTTAGTGAAACTGGAAGTGGTTTAAATTCAGCCTGTACAATCCTTTCTGGCTATGCTTTATACATAGGAGCAGAAGAAGCAGGAGCAATAAAAAAAGTTCTTCCAGAAGCTTCTCATAAAGAATTTGATAGAGTTTTTGAATACGCTAATTACAATAATTATGGAGATTATTGGACATCAGAAGAAGCTAAAAAAATGTATGTAATAACAGAAATATGAAATCATTTCTAGGAAGAAACAAATTACCCTGCATTATGTGGGGTAATTTACCTGATAATGTTTTTTTTGAAGGAACTGTACCAGAAAATTATCAATTGTTTGTTTGTCCTGGAAAATACATTGTATTAGATATAGATGTAGATGAAAAAAACAATAAAAATGGTTTTGAAAATGTACCTATGTTAATTCAAGAAGAAATAGACAAATCATATAACTACTTTACAAAAAGAGAAGGCAAGCATTATTGGTTATTATACACGGGTAATAAAGTGTTAGCTAATAAAACTTCTGGATTTAGTATTGATCTTAGGGTTGGACAAAAACCAGGAAACGCAGGAGGATATGTAGTTTATTATCCAGATAACGATATTAGAAATCAAACAGATTTAATTAATGAAACATCTGTTAGATTAAATACTTGGTTAGAAAAATTATTTTCTTATAAATAAATAAATATGAGTTTTGATATATTAAAAAAAGAAGTAGAAAAAGGAATGTCTGGAAAAAATGGAGGCATTCCTATGGGATTTGAAAGACTTAGTAAATATGTAGGGATAAGAAAAGGAATGTATTATCTTGTAGGTGGTTTAACAGGCAGCGGAAAAACAAGTTTTGTTGATGACGCTTTTGTTCTTAACCCTTATGATTGGTCTATGTCTCCAGAAGGAATTAAATCAGGAGTAAAAGTAAAAATATGGTACAGATCTATGGAAAGAAGTGTTACATATAAATTAGCTAAATGGACAGCAAGAAAGATATTTATTGACCACGGTATATCAATACCAGTAAATAAACTATTAGGATGGAATAGCAAAATGTCACACAATGAACATGATTTGTTTTTAGAGTATGAAGATTATATAAAAGAATTACAAGAAAATATAAAAATAATCTCAAATACTGAAAATCCTGTAGGAATTGCTAAAGATTTAAAAAAATACGCAGAATCAAAAGGTAAAATAGAACAAGTTAGTGAGTTTAATAAAGTTTACATTCCAAACGAATCTAATGAAATTAATATTGTTATTGTTGATCATATTGGTTTAGTTAAAACAACTAGAGATTTTAACACTAAAAAAAGTGCAATAGAAAAGATGTCAAATGAACTACAATATGCTAAACAAAAAATAAATTAGGATTACTCAATTATATTATCTATTTTTGTTTTAAATTTAAAGCAAAAGATAAATAAAATGATTGGAATTTATAAAATTACTACTAAACATAATAATAAAATTTACATTGGAAGTTCAGATAATATAGATAAAAGACTTAATTGTCATTTATCAAGATTAAAAAAAAATGTTCATCATTCTGCGTATTTACAGGCAGCTTATAATAAACATGGAAAAAAAAATCTTGAGTTTTCTATAATTGAAGTTCTTTTAGACAATAATGATAAAATAATAAAAGAACAGTTTTGGATGGATTATTTTAAAAGCTATAATAAAAACTTTGGATATAATATGTCAAAAACTGCCTCTTGTAATACTACAGGAAAAATAAAAATTTATCAATATAATGCAGAAGGATTTTATATAAAAGAATGGGAAAGTATTGAAGAAGCAAAAAAAATTTTGGATTTATCGTCTATTCCTGCAGCATTGTCTAAAAAAAACACACACAAATTGTCTGGAAACTTTCAATGGAAATATTATAAAAAAGAAAAAATTAAAAGTGCATTAAAGTTATATTGTTGTTATAATTTAAAAGGAATATTTGTTAAAAGTTTTTACAAAATAGAAGAAATTAAAAAATTT
>JBDNHS010000252.1:0-2681 GCA_041688685.1 Kapaibacterium sp. (SeqCode) | reverse complement strand
ATCGAAAATGAATTTATACCTACAGAGATTTTTATACCTAATGACTTTGAAAACATTGAGCAAATTACAAATTGGCTGAATAACAAAAAAGGGAAAACATTATCAATTATAATCCCTAAAATTGGTGAAAAACGAAAATTAATAGAACTTGCAAGTAAAAATGCAGAATTTATTCTAAAAGAAGAAATATTAGCTTTGGATAAAAGGGAAACCGTTTTACCGAGAGCTGTTCTGTCATTGCAAAGGGACTTAAGACTGAAAAAACCACCACAGATAATTGAATGCTTTGATAATTCGCATTTACAAGGTAGTGAATTGGTATCTTCTATGGTAAGGTTTGTAGATGGTAAGCCCAAAAAATCAGAATATAGAAAATATAAAAATAAAACTGTTCTAAGAAATGATGACTTTGCTGCTATGAGGGAAGTGGTTTATAGAAGATATAAAAGAATAATCGAAGAAAATGAAGAGGGTCAAGCTAACGCTACCAAAATGCCAGATTTGATTATGATTGATGGTGGAAAAGGTCAGTTGTCTTCTGCTTACGAAATACTGAAAGAATTGGGTATCGAAAATAAAGTTACTGTCATTGGATTAGCCAAAAGATTAGAAGAAGTGTTCTTCCCCTTTGAGAAAGAATCTGTAATGTTGCCCAGAACCTCAACTTCATTAAGGCTTATTCAACAAATACGCGATGAAGCACATAGATTTGCAATTACCTTTCATAGAAGTTTGAGAGATAAGAGAACATTACATACAGAACTTACCGAAATAGTTGGTATTGGAATTAAAACTGCTGAAAAATTGCTAACAAAAGTAGGCTCAATCAAAGCAGTTCTTAATCTATCGGATGAGGAACTGTTAAAATATCTGAATCAAAAGCAAATTGATTCTCTTAGAGGACATTTTAAAGACAAAGTAGATAATTAATATTCTGAAAGTCGTAAACATTATAAATATGACAAACATTAAGGATATCAAAATAGATTAAAACTCATCATCATTATCTGACTTTTTAAGTAAAAGTTTTTTGATGGAGTCTATACTTTTTTTCTCATCTTCTTGATAGTGCGAACTCAATACATCTTGGGTAACATTGAATGAAGAAGAATCGCTATCCTGTTTTTTGCCTTGAGGTGAATCAAAATCATAATTATCAGCATAATCAGAGAAATTAGTTGTATTTTCGCCTCTTCTTGATTTAAGATTTGAGAAGTCAACACCCAAATCGGTATCCGAGAAATAACCTAAATTTGAGTCCGTAATTGGCTTACCTCTTGAAATCAAATCTAATTTCTCTTTTCCAAATATATCTAATAATTTTTCATACACAGTAGCTCTTGTAAATGGTTTGGAAATGAATCCTGCCGTTCCACTTTTGACTGCTTTACCTAAGTTCTCAATATCCGACAAAGCAGAAACCATAATTACAGGAATATCTTTGGTTGTTTTTATACTTTTTAGAATTTTAAGAGTAAGATGACCAGAAAGTTCGGGCATCAAAATATCTAAGACAATAATATGTGGTCTTAATTCACAAGCTTTTGAAATACCATCAAAACCATTAGAAGATAAAAAACCCTTTTTAAAACCATAACTTCCAAAAGTTTTGGAAAGAATTCTTTGCATCCAAATATCATCATCAATTATTAAAACCGAATATTCTATCATATTAACCACTACATTATCGACTGAAAAAATTAGAACTTATCTAAAAAACTTATCTAAAAAAAAACTACCACTTTAAAAACTTATCAATTACAAACATATTATAAATGAAAAAAATTAAAAAATACAGTTTTATTTTGCAATTTTATTTTTTTTTATTTTAGAATCAGAAGAATTACTTTTTGATTTTTCTGTACCTATTCCTGACATATTATGTTCAGTAACATTTTCATTATTACTTTCCAACGAAGACTTGCTTAGTTTTTGCAAATTAAAATCAAATATATTTTGAGATTGTGTATTATTATTAAAACTTACAGTATTGCTCAAAATTGCATCTTTGAACGCTTGAAACTTAGTTTTAGAAGCTTTTTTGTTCATTTCTACAATTTTGTCGTGTACTTCTTTTCTATGAACAGGTATTGATTTAGGTGCTTCGATACCAAGCCTAACAATTCCTCAATCATAGCTCAAAACTGTAACTTTTACAGAAGATCCAACTGTAATTACTTCGCCTACCTTCCTTGATAATACTAACATAAAAACCTTATGTTTTAGTCCTTGTTGTAATATATTTATATAATTTTAAGTCAATTATGAATATTTAGTAATTAAACTTACTAAATTATTAAATATAATATAAATAATGTTTTTTTTTTAATGCAAATTTATAAAAAAAATTAATCTAATAATAAAAATATTAATTATTTTTTTGATTTTCCGATAATATGATTAGTTGAATATTTATCTGTTACTAAAATAATTTGTTTGCCAGATAATTCTTTTGTATTAAATATCACGGGGGCTTTTAGATTTACTGTCATATTATTATCAGTATCACCAAGTGTAACAACACATAAAGGTACATCATATTCGAGGTCAACGCCTTTACCCGCATTGTAATTCAGGTCAATGAAAAATGGACTTATAAGGGGAAAACCAATATCTGGATTGTCAATAGATATCAACCATTTAAAAGGTTCTGTCTCTTCTTCACTAATTAAAACAAACTT
>JBDNHS010000251.1:0-14652 GCA_041688685.1 Kapaibacterium sp. (SeqCode) | reverse complement strand
TTGGATAGATTTAACAGTACCAAATTATACAATTCAAACTATAATGCAGATAACATGACTGTTGACACTGAAGTTGCAGAAATTGGTAAATTGCAATCAATAACATTATCTGAAGCACAATTAATTGATTTATCTGGTGGTACTTTATCAGATGGTGAAATACTTAATTTTAGAGTAATATTAGTTGATGTTGCTGGAAATACTTCTACTGGTGCGCCAAATGCTACTGGTATTACAGTTGCACAGAATGGACCAGTTTTAGTTGTAACGGCCGGTCAAAATACTTGTAGAGTACAGAATGTAGCTTTTAATATTGCTTTAACAGTACCAAACGCCGCTTTTGCAGATGTAAAAGAAAACTATACTGCTTCATTAGCAACTTTAGGTGCATTAACTGTAAATAGCGTTACAAGAACTGGAACAGGAGCAAATTTGAATGTAACTATTCCTACTACTGCAGCAACTGGCTCTTATTTATTAACAGTAACTCTAACAGACTTAGTCAACAATACAACAACGGACAATACCAAATCAATAAACTTTGACTCTGGTACACCAACAACTGTAAAATTAGTAGAAACTACTGCAGATGCAGACTATACTGGTGGATTAGATGTGGCTTATGCAAGTGTAACAACAAAATCTACAGGTGCAGTTTGTGCTGATGGTTCAACTACAGTTGGCTTCAAATATGTAACAAGCGCAGATGATGGAGCAACTGAAACAGTTGTAGTTAAGAAAGGTGTAACAACTTTATTTTTGAACACAGATTATACTATCAATACAACTACAAATACAATTACATTAGTAAATACTTCTATAGCTAATAATGATTTAATAACAGTAGAATTAACTGGTACATTCACTTGTAGTTCTATTGTATCTGGAAGTTTAACAATTGTTAAAAATCCATTACCAACTGCAGCGGTATTCGTAAGAACAGGAACAGGAGTATCACCAGCAGCAGCAGTATGTTATAATGACAATAGTGCTGAAGGAGTAATACTAACAGTAGATGGTCTTGTAACAGATAAAACTACATTTAGTAATTACACTTATGAAATTAGAGTTAATAATATTGGTAGTTATGTAGCATTACCAGCAGGTGCAAATTATGCATTAACTGGCGATAAAAACTCAGTATTAACTATTAAAAACGTAGGAACGGCATTCGAAACTTGTTCAACTTTTACAGTAAGAGTAACTAAAACAATTACCGCGTCTGGTTGTATTATAACATCTGAGAGTGCTGCTGTAGCAGTAAATGCAGAATTATTAGCAATAACAACTACTTACGGTGGCTTTACTACTCCAGGTAGAAACTCAACACATAACTATACAATTTCTGCACCTGCACAAGGAACAGCAACATCTTACGAATGGAGAGTAGCAAATGCAAGTAATGTTGCTTTGACTACTGAAGTAACAGTTACAACAACAACATTGGTTTTGAATAATAATGTGTATTTCAGTAACTCAATACCTATAGGTACATATTATGTGCAAGCTAGAGCAATTGGTGCATGTAACACTGGTGCTTGGCCCGCTGTCGCTCAAGGTCGTGCAGTAACAATTACTCCAACACCATCAAGTGGAATTAATTTTAGTTCAGTTGGTCAAACCTCTATGGTAGTTGGTTGGACTAATGGCTCGTATGATGGTAACATCTTATTAGGTGTACAAGGTGGTTCAACAGCATTGAACGGAAATATGGTTAATGCTAACATCACAGGTATTATTGGAGTTAATCCTGTAGATTCAAGCTTAGTTTGGGGAGCTAAAACTACTGGCGCTCTTACTTTTGATGGTACGCCTACTGTAGGTGTTAACTATCTTGAAGAGCAAGTAGGAACAAGCAAAGTAAGTGCATCAATAACAAATTTAATAAGAAGAACAAGATATACATTTAGAATAGTTGACTTTACAGGTGGTGCTACTAAAGGCACCAGAGTTTACAACAACTTAACTTCTGCCATAACTAATTCAAGAGTAACTTCTGCAAAAGAAGGTATTGAAGATGAGTTTAGTGGTGAAGGTACTGCAAATACTATTTCTGCTATAAGCCCTAATCCTGCAAGAGATTTTATCGCTTTTGATATGGACTTATTAGAATCAGCTAATGTAACGATTATTATCCATTCATTAGAAGGTAGAGAAGTATTTAGATTTACAGATGGTCAAATGTTCGGTGCTGGTAAACACAACATCAACATTCCATTAAAAGATTTCATATCTGGCGCTTATGGTATATCAATTAGTTTTGGTAATGAAGCTATCTTTGAAACATTTATGGTTACTCCATAATCTTCATAGATTAACATACATAATAGTTTACAACTATTAAAAAATTAAAAAAGGTTATTCAGAAATGAATAACCTTTTTTGTTTTGTATTGTAAAAGTAGATAATAATAAAAATGGCAATAATGTATATTTATGAATATTAAAGTTTTACAAATAAAAAAGCAAATTATGCACAAAAAAATCCACTATTTTTAGTGGATTTTAGTTTGATTTAAATCAATTTAATTTTATCTTAATTTATGTAAGAATAATTGTATGCAACTGGTGAAAGTAATTAGTAATCTTCACTTAATTAAATACAATTAGTTATCGTCACCAAATACTTCGGCGTAAAGTCTATTTGTAACTGATTTAAGAACCTCAGGGCTATCATAAAAGCCTTCTTTGATCTTTTCTCTTATAGGCTGGAATCTAATAGCGTCAAGCGATAATTCAAGTTTGTCAAACTTTACATCTTTTTTGTTATTTGGGCTTTCAGTTTTAGCAGTATTTTTTTTCTCTATTTTATCATTTTGTGCATAAACCAGAGCAGTATTTTTTATACTATTTTCTAATTTCATTTTTAAACCTAATACGATTTAGTTTTGTTTGTATATTTTTAGTTTATTCAATTTATTGATAGTTTCAATATTATTTTTGAGATTATCAAGATTTTTTTCAAATAAACTATTAATTTGTAATTCTTGTTGATTTATATAGCTAAGAATTTGTTTTAGTTCATCAACATTCAGATTTTCAGTATTGTTCTGCAATTTAATATTTTTTCGTTCAATAAGCTCAAGAGTACTTTTGATTAAAGTATTTCTTGTAGTTACCATCTGATCCATCGAGACTTTGTTAAATGTTTCCGCCTCATCGGTCAATAATCTAATAATGTTACTATTAATGGTAAATACTTTAGATAAATTATTAGATATAAATTCAATATTTATAGTTAGATCATTAATTAAGTTGGTAGATTTACTTTTATTTTTACTCTTAATATTATTATCAACATTATCGTCAGTATTATCAAATACTGAATTATTAATAAAAGATAAATTTTGATTTATATCATTATATTTCAAATTAATTCCAAAAAAAATCGAATATCAATAGAATTATTTATTAAAAATACTATTACCGATTTGATGTAAATTGCTAAATTTACCTTTAATTACATATATATAATATTAATTACAACATTATATAGTAACATCGGTAAGACTTCTGCCAGAAATAGTCGTTGAGACAATTCTAGCAATTTGTAAGGACAAATCAGGTGGAAATTGTTTTATAATTTCCTTAGTCTGATTATCAATTATCTTCATAATCATCCTATTACTTGTTTGGTCCAAAGAAAACTCTATAGAAACATTATTGAGTCCCAAAAATTCTTTTAATTGGTCTCCAATCTCATCATAGCTAATCTTGTTATCTTTTTTTTGAGTATCCTTACTAATCAGATCTTGTTTGGCACCTTCCTGTGCTTTTTTAGATTCATTTTTTAGATTTACAGTTTCTCTATATGACTCTAATTGTGATTTCAAGTCTGTAAGATTAGTAAAATCTATTTTAGCTATGCTATTTATTGCTAACATAACAACCTCTTGGAAGGTAAAAAAATATAAAATATTATTATACAAAAATTAAAAAATGTCTATCTACCGCCTCCACCAAAAAGAGAACTGCTAACTGCAGAGGCACTTCCAAATTTACTTTGCGATTCTAGAAAAGTTTGCAAAATCGTAGTGTATCTTTTTCTGATGCCACTAACCTGTGATTCGACACTTTTTTCATTACTATTAAACTGTCTTTTTGTTGCATCGATTTGGGTTTGTAATGAGTCCCTTCTATTTTTAAGGACACCATTACCGTCTTCGTCTCTCAAGCTTGAAATAATTGATTTCATTTTTGCAACAAACCCATCTTCACCGAGAAAAATATTAGTTACATCGTCAGGATTTTTCTCTAAAACTTTTTTTAGGGTTTCTTTATTTGTAACCTTTAATAAACCATTACCATCAATAGTTATGCCAATATTTGTAATAAATTCTGGCGCCCCTTCTCTGGCATTTGTAATTTTTTCAGAACCAATTTTTCTTAAATTATTATAAATCCCGTTCACAGTAGATTCATTTCTTTTTAAGTTTTTATCTTGATTAATGAATGTCATTAATTCGTTATAAGCTCCCAAAAGTGGCTCGATCAACTTTTCAATTGGTTCAGTATTGATTGATGTTGAAACAGTTATTGGATTATCATCTGTTTTTTGTATTTTTAATAATCCTATTTCAATATCAGGCAAAACGTCACTTAGAGTATTAGAACTTCTTGAAACTGTAATACCGTCAACAATCACCTCAGAATCTAATAGATTTGTATTACTACTTCTGAAACCAGCTTTTTTACTATCAAAAACAACCCTTTTTTCTGCATCAGTATTTAAATCTGATGTAAATCCTAATTTTGAAAGCACTTCCGAATTACCAAACTTTATAACGTTATCTTTACCGACTTCTTTTGTAGTTAAAGTAAATCTTAGAGTGTCTTTGGTATCTTTAACCAAACTTACATTAATTTTATTATCATCTGCTCCATTAACAACAGCTATAATTTTATTTACAGCTTGTTGATTATTTTCAGAGCCATCAAAAGTAACTTCATAAGTCTTCTTTTCACCATTTACTTCAATTTCAAACGACTGAATTCCAGTCTCAATACCAAAATTATCTGTAATATTAAGTCTATCTGAAACCAATAAATCAGTTGTTGCTAATCTATTTACTTTTAATGCATTATTTCCTAAATTTGCATTATTTTTTGTAGTAATACTTATTGTTTCTTTATCGGAAACTGTACTAACTTTTGATAAAAATTTATCAGCTATATCAGAATTCACAGTTTTGTCAAACTTATCTAAATTACTAACAACTGAATTTAACCTTGTATTTAAAGTCGTATAAAATCTTTGTTGATTTTCTAATTTTGATTGTTTAGTTCTTATAGTATTCAATCTGGGCTGTAAAGTTTGCCTAAATGAATTAACTAAACTATCCAATTGATTAGTCCCCGAACCTCCTGTTAGACTACTCAATAAATTTGCCATACTTCCTCCATGAATATATGTTACTTACAAATTACTTTAGAATAATGGAAATAAAATTAGTTGTAAAAGCAATAAAAACAACTAAAGTAAAAGACGAAATTATAATATACCTAAATTCTAATTTTTAAATGTTAATTATTCTAATTCAAATGCTTGAGACCAAGCATTTCTAAGTTCAGTTATAATATGTAGAGCTTCATCAAACTTTTTTTGAAATATACATCTCTGACAATATTCATATAATCTATACAAGCGAGTCGCAGTTTCTTCATAATCAAAATTAAGTGATCCCATAAGTTCAATTAGAACTTTACTCATTTTACTCACGTCTTGTCTTTTACAACTCACGATGAATAGATCGTACATTTTAAGAATAATTTTTTCTTTACTCCAAGAAAGAACTTCCTGTTCGATGTATGATGGGACCTTACTGCCAGATTTACTTCCGTAAGCTTTACTAGCAGCCATTTGCTGTGCAGGTGATGCCATATACTGTTTCCTATAAAACTAAAATTTGGATTAAAATAATTTTTATTTTCAGAACTAATTAAATCTCTAAAAAATAATTGCATACAAAATATTACTTTTTTGTCAAATAATCGGTATAAACTTAAAATACTTTACAAAGTATGCAAAAAAATAAATAATTATTAACAATATTATAAATTGATAAAAACTGAACCTAAATATTAATATAATAACACTTATATATCAACGGCTTTTATGAAATTTAATTTTATTGATTTTAGCCAATTAAAATAATACTCTACATCATTCAATAAATAATGTACACAGTTGTACATAAACAATAAGTAAATGAATAATTAAACTATATATCACCAATTCAACAATAATCATACCAATAGAAAAATATAGGTACATTAAATAAAAAAAAGGTGAATTTTTCAATTCACCTTTTTTTATATAAGAATATTACTATTCAACTATATTTAAATTACTTAATATTTATCTAAAAATTATCTAAATAATTGTAAATATTGTTGTGGATTTTGATTAGCTTGTGCTAAAGAAACCAATGAAGCTTGTTGTAAGAATTGTTCTTTTACTAATTTCATTTGTTCTTCGGCAACGTCTGCATCTTCTAATCTTGATATTGCTGACTTATAGTTAGTCATTTGAGATGTAAGCAATTCCTCTTGAGAATTTAATCTTATTTGGATACCACCTAAATAAGTAGCTACTTTATTAACATTATTCAATGCATCAGCCAAACTTGTAATTGTTGCTTTTACTTGCGTATCACCAAAAATTCCTAAATTTGTTTCTGAAACATTATTAAAATCTTGTAGATTTAAGCCAATTACACCGGCGAAATTAGAAGCAACAGCGCCAGCGCCAGAAGCATTTTTAGCAGAATCAGTTGCATTCAAATCGAAATCTCTTGATTTAACATTAAAATCAGCATTGTTTTTAGTTAAATCGATGTCTATTTCTAATAATGAATTATTAGCATAATAACCGATAGTCCAATCTCCAGAAAATCCGCCTTGTAATAACTGACGACCACCGAATACAGTTGAGTCAACTACGAATTGAATTTGTTGAGATAATCTAAAAGCACCTTTTGCTAATGCCACTTTTTCATCAGTACCTAAAGCACCTGAAGAAGCTATTGAAGCAGCGTCTTTGATTTCTATTAATAAATTATTGATATTGTCTAATGCGTCTTGAGATATAGCAGTTACGTTTTTAGCGTCTCCTACAGAATTTTGAGCTGCTTTCAAAGCAACCATTTCTTGCACTTAAAGCTCTTGAAGTTATATAGCCCGATACGTCATCGGCTGCTGAGTTGATTTTTTTACCAGTTGATAATCTTAATTGAGAATTTGCAATACTGTTGCTTGATCTTATCAATTCATTGTATGATTGCAAAGCTGGTATATTGGTACGAATTCTACCACCACCTGATATGGCTGTTGGCATTTTAACCTCCGTGTAATAATAAATATTATGTTAAGGGCATCCTGCCAACTTTTTGTTAATTTTTTCCTGATTTTTCAGACCTTTTCGTCTGATAACTTTCAAACTTTAATAGTATTCGAAAGTCGTTTGCAATTTTATTAATAATAAATTAAGTATTAGTACTTATGCTTAAGTTTTTATTTGTAATTTTTTCTAAATTTAATTGAATTATCTATTTAACATCATCCTAATGAAAAATAATATTAATAAATCAACAAAATCTATCTAATATTTTCAAAATTTATTGCACTCAAAACAATCTCAGAGTCTGCCTCTGTCTCTATTATCAAATATTGCGAAATGTTCAAATTTGTTCTAACATCACATATATCGTCACAGTCCATTGATCTCTTTAGTTTTTTTCCATCATTTTTTATAAAAAACCTTATTTTTTCATTAATAGTTAGTTTTTTACTTAAATCTATACCAATGAGTTTCTCGGTATCATTATATTCTTCATACAAGTAAACGCCATTATTATTAAATTCTAATCTAATTTTATTTTGTTTGCCAAAATTATCATAAACACTACGAGTATAAAAATTCACACTTTTGCCACTTTTAGCTTCGAAAGTAAAATCGGCGATATATTCATTTTCTATCAAATACTTTAGAGCAATAGTATTTTTGTCTTTTAATTCTATACTGTTATCGTTAAAAACATTTACATTATATGCATCCAAATTTTTAATATTTGATTTATCAGTAAAAATTCTACCTGAGATACGCTTAGTTTTATCAGGGTGAAATAAATATAAACTAAAATAATCCGAAGCACAAGAATTCAAAGTTACTACTAATATACTTAATGTAATTATTTTACGAGTAATAATATTAATAGCAATAATATTACTTAATTTAAATTTATTTGATAATTTATAATTCAAAATATTAAATATAATATTTATTAAATTTACTTTACAACTTTTCTTTATCTTCATATTCTTTAAAGTATCTCAGATTTTGCTTGTAAAAAATCATATCCCAAAGATTAAACCCTAAACCGACATAAAAATTACTAAATTTAGTAAAATCTTTAAAAGCTGTATCAGTGTTTATATTACCATCAACATAACCAGCATTCAAACTAATATTTACCCTGTCATTAATTTTAAGATTTAACCTCGCTCCAATATTATAGACAGTAGATGGAAAATAATTGTATTCTACAAATGGCTCAAGAGTAAGTTCGTCTTCTAATACAGTATACCAATAACCCACTCTTAGTGGCAAAATACCTGCACCAATACTTTGATCACCAAAATACATTATGTTAAGTAATGTTGTACCTGCATATAAATTGTAATCCAAAATTGGAAGTGCAATAGAAGTATTAATTACCTTAAATTGGATACCTTTTATTGGTAAATTTCCATCTGATTTTGGGTCTTGAAAAATCGAGCGTTTAGAATCTGTATAAAGAATGTTTGCCTGCAAAATACCTATATTCCAAGCAGAATGAGGCATATTCTTCCACTCTTCATAAGTTTCTGGTACCAAATTCAAAAAATCTAATAACGAAACACCCAATCCACCATAAGGTATAGTAACAATCCTACCATCTTGATTTGCCAAAAAATCATTACTTCTTATCATTGGAGTATTTGCCGAGTTAAAACCAATAGCATAACCTAAATAAGCCCTTAGATTGAAGCCACCAATAGAACCCATATCAAATGTTACAGAAGGATTTAGATATAAACTTAATAGAGGATTATAAGCAATTCCTAAAGTGGGCGTTATAGAAACATAAGGTATAGTTTCCTTAAAATAAAATCTTTTTCTTATAGTAAGTGGTAAAACTGACATTAATTGATTTTCAAATTGACCATTGGGTATAATTGTTTCAAATAAAGTCAGACCCCAAGTCCAATTTTCTGCATCTTTAAACCAGCGAAGCCTTTTTTCAAAAAACATAAACCGATATAAACCACCATTAAATATTGGATTACTTGCATCGCCTCTATAACCATCTAATTTAATTACACTTGGTGCGGTGCCTAATGTACCAAGAGAAATTCCATTTTGGAAATTTGTAATTAATCCAGCAGATTCGAATAAACCAGCTCTAATAAAATCTGGATATTCTCGAGTAATAACACTATCATAACTAAATAATCTTCTGTTGTTGGTTATGACTTTGGAAGATGGATTTATTATACCTCTGTCTTTATTCTCTGGGTCATTTTGCTCATAATGAACAAAAGAAGTGTCAATTTCAGTTATTCTATAAATATCCTCTTCAGTTCTTGTATGTTCAAACCCAGGAGGCATACAAGATTGTAATCCAAAAAGTAAATAAAGACTACAAAGTGTTAGTATGATTTTTAGTTTCATTTTAAATTTTATATTAAAATTTATCTGTTAATTTGCTACTCAAATAGTAAACAAAAATATTACAATTCAAATTCCATTGTATAAAAAACAAAAATACTTATAATTTATTAAATAGTATAATTTAGTATAAATAAATTATAATTATATGTAATAAAACAATGTTATTTCATAAATAATTAAATTAAAATTAATAAAATTTCATAGATTTTAATAATATAAAATTATAATTAATTATATTTGAAATTATTAAGTTAAATATTTATAAAAATTTCATAATCAAATAGATAATTCACCCAATTATGATATCCCAAAAAATGGAGTAAAAATGAAATACATATCAAAAACAGCACTGTTTTTTATAATATTGTTTACAATGTTATTTATTACAAATGATAACTTTTCAGACAGATTACAAGCTCAAGAGTTTACCAATACTGTTGTTTCCTTAAACGGTAAAATAATTTCTACTAACAAAGAAATTCCAGCAAAATTAAAAGTAACTTTAATGGATAAAGATGGTAAAAAAGTTGCCACAACAAATACTATGGAAACAAAAGGTGAATATACTTATTTTGTAACAGGTCTTAAACCAAACACAAAATATTATGCTATCCTAGAAGGCAATGGCTTTTTTACTAAAGAAGTTGAATACGAAGTACCAAATACTGATAAATACTTAGAATTATCCAAAGATTTTGTTGTTGAACCAATGGAAATTGGAACACAAATTCTGGTAAAAGTTGTACCATTTGATAAAGGTAAATCAAAATTAAGAAATGGTTCTGATTACATTTTTCAAGATTATGTAAGTATTCTGCAGAATAATCCACGTGCAAGATTTGATATTGTCGCTTATCCTGATAATAATATCGATAAAGATTACAACTTAATATTAACTGATGAAAGAGCAAAATCAATCAAAGAATACTTTATTACCTCTGGAATAAAAGAATTTAGAGTTAGTTCTAAAGGAAATGGATTAACTGACCCCAAACAACCACCACCGTTCGAAAAAGCGGCAAAGGGAAAAAATATATTGGATCTTTATACTTAGTTGTTTCAACAAACTAAACCCTGTAAACTAATTCCGATAAACTAATTTCACTTAACTACTTCTGAGTAATTAGTTTCAACAAACTAAATAATATCAGAAATAGATATTATAAATATAACTAAATATATTTTGAATAAAAAAAACTCATTGAATTATTCATTTTTAGTGCCATCAGAAGGATTTGGTGGATTAGAATTACAAACCTTAGCCAGAGCAAAAGATGCTTTATATTTGGGACATAATTCTTTAATGTTTATCTCGCCAAATACTTTGTTGACAACAGAAGTCATAAATTGTGGAATGAAATATAATTTTCTGAAAATTAATTTTGATTACGTTGATATTTTTTCTGCATTAAGATTGTCTAAATTAATCAACAAAAATGATTTAGATGTTCTTATTGTCTCCCAATCCAAATTACTTAGCTTTGCTATCATTTCGAGATATATTACTCAAAAAAGGTACAAAAAAGACTTTGCGATTATATTTTACCAACACTTACAAAGTAAAATTGTCAAAAAAGACTTCTTCCATAATTGGATTTACAGACAAATTGATGGTGCGATAACATTCACAAAAGGAATGATGACTGATTTGCTTGAAACTACAGTTATTGAAAAAAATAAAATTGATATTATTCCCGCCGGATTAAAATTAGATCAATTTAGACCACTTTTAAATTCTGATGAAAAATTAGAATTATTAAACAAATTTCAATTACCAACCGATAAATTTATTGTTGGTTATATTGCAAGAATTGAAAGACACAAAGACCAAACAACTGCAATTCAATCTTTTTATGAAGCAAATTTACCAAATGCAATTTTAGTAATCTGTGGTATATTAGCCGACGAAAATTACAAATATGAGTTAGAACAATTAATTATTAAATTAGAAAATCAAAGAAAAGGTTTTGCAGAAAATATTTATATATTAGGTTTTACTCCACTCGCAAATGAATTAATTAGGACTTTCGATATTTTTATGATGTGCTCACGCTCCGAGGCATTTGGACTTGTTAATATTGAGTCTCTTGCCTCTGGCGTCCCATTAATTGCTACCAACAGTGGTGGCATTCCTGAGTTTATCAAAGATGGATTTAATGGAATTTTATTTACAAGAGAAGACCCAAACGAGGGCTCTAAAAAATTAAAATTATTATATAACGATAAACAATTAAGAGATAAAATTATTAAGAATGGGATTGAATTTGTCCATCAAAATTATGGATATACCAAACAAAGGAATTTGTTTTTTGATTTTTGTAATAATATTTATGAAAATAAATTTAAATAATTATAAATTTAATATTTTTTGATTAAGGTATGTTATATGCAGATTATTGGTAGAAGAGAAAAAGTAGATTTCCCAGAATTTGAGTTATGTAATCTTGTTGCCAAAATTGATACTGGAGCATATACCTCGTCTTTGCATTGTTCTAATATCAGAGAAATCAAAAAAAAGAGTGGTGAGAAGTATTTGACTTTCAAACTTCTTGACCCTTCGCATCCACAATACAGCGAAAATAAATATAAATCCAAAAATTATTCTCAAAAAATGGTAAAAAGTTCGAATGGTAAAAGTGAGCTGCGTTATGTAATTGTTACCGAAATAAATATTGGGAATAATAAACATAAAATTGCACTGACGTTAACTAACAGACAAGATATGCGATATCCAGTGTTATTAGGGCGTAAATTAATCAAACGTATATATATAGTTGATGTCTCTAAATTAAATTTACTTAAATCTAAAAATATTATTTAATTTTTTTGAGTTTTATTATTATTTTACAAAAAAACTAACTAATTTACAAAAAAGTATAAAATCACATTTATTTTTTAATTTAACATAAAAAAACTATGAAAATAGTAGTACTATCACGAAATCCACATTTGTATTCTACAAGAAGATTACTCGAAGTATCTATAGAAAGAGGCCATGAGTGTCAAGTAGTCGACCACACTAAATGTTATCTAATGATGCGTAAAGGCGAAGCATCAGTTTATTATAAAGGTGAGAAGTTAGAACCCGATGCAGTAATCCCAAGGATTGGTGCTTCAGTAACGATGTTTGGCTCTGCTGTTGTCAGACACTTTGAATTAATGCAAAAGTTTTGTGCCGTTGGCTCGCAGGCAATTACTCGTTCGCGTGATAAATTAAGAAGTATTCAAATTATGGCTCAATTAGGCTTAGGTGTGCCAGAGACAGTTTTTGCAAAACATCCAAAGAATATTGAAGTGGAAACACTAATCAAACAAATCGGTGGTGCACCCCTAATTATAAAATTATTAGAAGGGACACAAGGATTGGGTGTGGTATTGGCTGAAACCAACAAAGCTGCAAAATCAGTAATCGAAGCTTTTTCTGGACTTAAAGAAAATATATTAGTTCAAGAGTTTATCAAAGAAGCTGGTGGAGCTGATATTAGAGCATTTGTTGTTGACGGCAGAGTAGTCGGTGCGATGAAAAGACAAGGGAAAGAAGGGGAGTTCCGTTCTAACTTGCATAGAGGTGGAGTCGCTCAAAAAATTGAACTTTCAGTAGAAGAAAATAATGCAGCACTTACTGCAGCAAAATCTATGGAATTATCTATTGCAGGTGTTGATATGCTTCAATCTTCACGTGGTCCATTAATTCTTGAAGTTAATTCTTCTCCAGGGCTTCAGGGAATTGAAAAAGCGACAGAAGAGAACGTTGCCGGAAAAATCATCGAATACTTAGAGCATCACGTTATTGGAGACAAGAAAAAGCAAGATGAAGAACTATAATATTTTTTAAATAAAATGAAAATGGCTAACTTAAATTAAATAAGTCAGCCATTTTGTTAAAAAAGATATATTAAATACAATTATTTATTTATTATAAATCAAACCAACTTCACTTTGACTTAATTCTTTATTATATAAATAAAATTCATCTAAAATTCCATTAAATACTCTGTTGTTATTATTAATGTCCATACCAATACTAACAACTATGTTAGGAGAAATCCCAGGCACTTCTAAAATATTATTAATCTCTAAAATATTATCAACATATAGTTTTAAATTTTTATTTTCTTTGTTATAAGTAATTGCAATATGAGTCCAAACGTCAGAAGGTAATACTTTGTTATTATCAATTGAATATAGAGTACCATAGTTGTAGTGATAAATTGTTAATTTTGAATTTGTTATACAAACACTAAATGAAGAATTATAAGTACCAGCAGATTTTGATAATATAGTAACTGTGCCGTTTAAAGGGTAACCATAATTCTTAGAGGGCTTTATCCAAAATGCAGTAGAATATGAAAGAAAATTAATACTTCCAAGTTCAGTAAATGAAATAGAGTTGAATTTACTTTGAAAAAATGCTGAAGTATTTTGTATATTTCTAATTCCATAATTTAAATCAATATTATTTACAATAGCAGGAAAATTTGAAACAGAATTTTTTACTTCACCCTCAAATCCCATATAAACTAATAAGCCAATTTTAGCATTTGGAATTATATCATTAATATCATTACCAACGGTATCCATGTCAAATGAAAATACTTGACTTATTGTTTTTTGCCCTAAGTCATCTATTGCTTCAATTTTCCAAAAGTAAGTTTTTTGTATTTCTAAATTATCAACCCTGTAACTTGAGCTTTTAATATCACTTGCAATTTTTGGTATTGAAACTAAATTATCACTAAAATAAATATTATACTTTAAACTACCATTTTCTGGGTCATTCGAACTCCAAGATAAATTTAATGATTTAAGATTATATATTTTAAGTTTTGCATTATTTGCCGGATAAAGTGCTACAGGTTCTGTTGGTGGTAAATTTTGTGTCTCAAAACTAAAAATTGAGCTCTTAGTTTTATTTCCATATTTATCTTTTGCTTCTATCTG
>JBDNHS010000250.1:0-11953 GCA_041688685.1 Kapaibacterium sp. (SeqCode) | reverse complement strand
TTTTCCAAATCCTGCCAAAGACTTCATAAATATAAATCTAATAAAGTTAGAATTAAATTCAAAAGTTGAAATATATAATCAATTAGGTGAAATTGTATTAACTCCTGTATTAACTAATAAATTTTTACAAGATGCTAACAACCAAATCTTTGTTGGTAACTTAAGTAGTGGCATTTATTTCATTAGATTTGGTAATAAAACACAGATGTTTATTAGAAATTAAATTATTAAAAATTATGGAGATATTATGAAAATATTATTTACTTCAAACAATAAACTGAAATTTAAATTATATTTAACTTTACTATATTTTATAATAAATATTTGGAATTTTAGAGAATTAACTGCACAGCCAAATTATCCAAATTTACCTGATGTAAAAAGTGTGATTACTTGCTTTCCAGATACTACCGGATATAAAATAATAACAGTAGGTCCATCAAATCGAGATTTCGATAATTTACAATTAGCTTTAAATTCAGCTGAATTAGGGACAATAATATTACTTGATGCTGGTGAAACTTTTATTGGTGGATTTAAATTACCAAATAAAACTATTGGAAATGGTTGGATTATTATTATGTCTTCGTTAATGGAATTATTGCCCTTAAATGAGGTTAGAATTGATCCAGAAGCTTTTACAGGAAATAAACAATTCCCTACTCAAAAAAGTGCTATGGCTAAGATAATTACAACAAATTTATCTGGAATACCTTGTTTTGTTACTGAAGCAAGTTCGCATAATTATAGATTAGTTGGTTTAGAAGTTACTGCAGATATTGCTGTAATTAATAGTTATGGACTAATCAATTTAGGTGATGGCTCAAAAGCACAAAACTCTTTAAGTTTAGTGCCTTATAATTTTGTAGTAGATAGATGTTATATTCATGGGCATTCCGAAGCTACAATTATGAAATATGGAGTTGCACTTAATTGTGCTAATGCTGCTGTAATAGATTCTTATATTTCTGATTTTCATAGTATTGGATTTGATACTCAAGCTATTTCGGGTATAAATGGACCTGGACCATTTAAAATTATTAATAACTATCTTGAAGCTGCTGGTGAGAATATTATGTTTGGTGGAGCAGCACCCGCAATTCCAAATTTAGTTCCTTCGGATATAGTAATTAAAAACAACTATTTGTTTAAACCTTTTTCTTGGAAAGTTGGACACAGTTCTTATAAAGGCAAACATTGGACAATCAAAAATTTGTTTGAATTAAAAACAGGCAAAAGAGTACTTTTTGAAGGTAATATTTTAGAAAATTCATGGGCGGATTTACCAATTGGACAAAGTGGTTACGCAATTTTATTAACTGTAAGAACCGAAGATGGTGGCTCACCTCAAGCAGATGTAAGTGATATAATAATCAGCAATAATATTATAAGACACGTTGGAGCAGGTATTGCTCTATCGGGCAGAGATGACGGTAGCATCGGCAATAGGTCAAAAAGAATTCTTATTTTCAACAATTTGTTTGAAGATATTAACGGTCAACAATTTGGAGATATGAATATTGATGGACCTAATAATGGCACTTTTATCAAAATTGGCGAACCCGAAGATTTGATAATTGACCACAATACAATTTTTCAAACAGGCTCAATCACTTGGGTATCAAAACTTACGAGTGGATTTGTGTTTACAAATAACATTTCAAATAGTTTTAAAACTGGAGCCGGCTATCAAGGGATTTATGGACCTGGAGTTCAACAGGGGGATAAAACTTTTGAGCAATATTTTAAAGATGTAAATGATGAAAATCAAAAATTTCACAAGAATATTTTGATTGGTGGAGATAAAACTAAATATAATAATTTTAATAATATTAGTCAAAATTATTTTGTTACTGATAATTCAGAAGTTGGATTTTTAGATTACAACAAAGGCAAAGATGATTTTAAGAATTATAGTTTGAAAAGTGCAAGTTTGTATTATAAAAATGGTACAGATAATAAAGATTTAGGTGTAGATTTTATAAAATTAGATTCTGCACTAAAATATAGAGAAAAATGTAAATTCACAAATGTAATTAATGTTCTTGATGTATTTGTAAGTCTTAACACATTAGAGTTGAAAGTGGGTGATTCTTCAAAATTAGATGCAACCGTTTACCCCTCTGATGCTGATAATACTAACATTATATGGTCAAGTAGTGATGATAAAATAGCGATTGTTAATTCCATTGGGCTGGTTACTGCAATTGCAATTGGTAAGGCAAATGTTATAGTTAAAACAGTAGATGGAAATTTTACAGATACTTGCAGAGTGGTTGTAAGTGATGAATTAAGCGTAGAAAATAATAATATTACTTTTAACATTTTTCCAAATCCTGCCAAAGACTTCATAAATATAAATCTAATAAATTTAGAATTAAATTCAAAAGTTGAAATATATAATCAATTAGGTGAAATTGTACTAACTCCTGTATTAACTAATAAATTTTTACAAGATGCTAACAACCAAATCTATGTTGGTAACTTAAGTAGCGGAGTTTATTTCATCAGAATTGGAAATAAAACACAAATGTTTGTACGAAATTAAGATGTTTAATAAATAAAAGAATTATGATAATTACACACAAAATCATGCTTGGAAATATTTTTTTCTTAATCCATTTTTTCAGAGAGTATTTCAGTTTATTAGTGAAAATGACTTAATTAATTTTGAAATTGGGGAATATGAAATTGTAGGTAGAGATGCCTTTGTGATTATTGCTGAAGATAATAATTTGTCAGCAAATAAGGATATTATCGAAGCACATAGAAATTATATAGATATTCAATTTCCATTAATTGGAGAATTAGGTATTACTTGGAAAGCTTTAGAAGATTGTACAAAAATAAATACTGCTTACAACGAAGAAAAAGACTTTATTTTCTTTAATGATAAGCCGGACTTTGAAATTAATCTAAAAAAAGGCAAGTTTGCAATTCTATTTCCAGATGATGCTCATTTTGCCCAGCAACCTACTACTTATATCAAAAAGGCAATTGTAAAGAAAAAAGTAATTTAGTATTTTTTGATAATTTTCTTTAACTCTAAAAGTTGAATTAAGATGATATTTGTGCTTTAAAATCAATATTAATTTTGATATTATCTTTAACTCTAATTATACCTAAAAGTGCAGTAGGAGGTGTGATTTTAAAATCAGTCATTAATAAATCTTTTACACCAACAAATCTATACATGTTCCTGGCAAATTGGTCAACTACTAATGGCAGAGAAATTCTTTTAGTAGTACCATTAATAGTTAAATCTGCCGTAATAAATGCTGTGTTAATATTATTCTTAGGTATAGATGCTTTGATTATAGTGAGTGATAATGTTGGATACTCCTCTGCTTTTAGTGCATTATGCATATCCTCTGTCATACCTTCATTTTCACAAATAAATGATTTTGTAGGAAACACTACTGTAGCATTTGTGAAATTAACATATACAGTGTCATTAATATCTCGAGAATACATATCATATTTTGCCAGATAAAAATTCTCATCACAAGTACATTCAAATGGTTTTTTTATATTAGTAGTTCCAGAAATAGTAAGTGTACTTCCTTTTATTAACTTAAAATTAATATTTTGTGCCGCAACATTTATAAATAATAAAACATTAATTATTGTTATAAAAAATATTTTTCGCATCTACTTATTTCCAGTTTGGTATTAAACTCAATAATTATTTAAATTCATATTTTAAAAACTTTACTCTTAAAGTATCAACCTTTATTTAATAAATAAATATTAAATAAATATTAAATAAATATTAAATAAATATTAAATAAATATTAAATAAATTTGATTATCGTAAAATAAAGACCTATAATTGGCAATTATGCTATTATAGGTCTTAATTATAATTTTATATTATTTCTGGTATTTTTAATATTTTTTTTACTACTTTATTATAATCTTTAAAAAAATATTAATTAGAATCCTACAACAGCTTCAATTACAACACCATTAAATTTACCTTCATGATAAATGCTTGTTGTTGGGTAATCTTTGTAACTTTGCATTACGTACTCACCTTTTAACAAGATATTATCTGTAACGAACCAACCACCTGCAATTGCCATTCTATCTACAGTTGTTTCATCTTGTTTACCAGTGGTAAAGGCACCAGTTACAGTATTATATCTTGCACCAACATAAGCCGTTTTACCAAATCTATAGATACCATCCACTGCTAATTGTGCAAATTTTCTACTTTCAGTTTCGCCAGCATTTGTACCAGAATTCATATCAAAGTTGCCAAATAATTCAAATCCATAAGCTTCAACTAATAAGTTTAAAGCCATAGCATTGACTTCATCGCTAATATTTGCATTTACTCTACCAGATGTAAATTGAGAAGATGCAACAGGTTTTGGGTCATTTGTTGTTGCAGGGTTCGCGGCAACACTTTCCATTACTAAAAAGTAATTAGAACCTGTTCTATCACCAGAAAATAAAGTAGAACGACCGTTTTTACCTTTCATATAACCAGAAGCAGAAAGTCTAACTCTTAAATCTTTATCAATTTTATTATCATAAGCTAATTTCCATAACATAGCCATAGAACGACTTTCGTCACTATAAATTGCCATAGAATCTGAAGGATTTTTTGTTCTTGATACTGGGTCAACATTACCTTTAATTTCACCATTTGTAGCACCTAACATTGCAGAAAAGCCAGAAGTAACAAAGTAAACTTCACCACCAATTTCTGTGGCGAAGGCATCTATCAAATAATTCTCAATAAATGGATTATAAATCGTATTACCACCGTCAGAACGTCTAAAGTGAGCATCACCATAATTAATTTCTTGGTGACCAATTTTTAAAGTTACGTAATCAAAAATACTATTTACTAATTCAGAATTTAAAAATTTTACTTTATCAATTTGAATAAATCCACCTTTTACCCAAGTTTCATTATGATGTCTTGAAGAAAGATAAGAAGTAAGATTTAATCTAACACCATCTTCTAATTGTACATCAAACATTAAGTTTGCTGAAGCAGTATTAAATCCAGAAGTAATTGGATATAGCATATTGGTATTATATTTGGTTCCACCAATTAATGCAATTTTTGCATCAGATGCATTTTCATGGCTAAGAGCTTGAAATTGTTGAGTAAATGCACCACCAATACGAAGCTTTAATCCATCATATTTTGTAATACTATCTTTCATCATTTCAAATTGGTTTATACCTGTTCTATCATAAGCTCTTAAGTTTTGGATAGTAGGTAATTGTGCGTTTACTGCAGTAGCTGTCATTATTAGTACTAATACAAGTGTTTTGAATAAATTTTTCATAAAATAAAGCCTCATAAAAATTTATAAAATGTTAACTAAATAAAGAATAATTTTATTTTTTCATAATTATAGAAAAGTTAATTATAATATCATCACCGCATTTTATAATTCCCATCATAGCTGATGGTCTTTCCATTCCATATTCAGTAAGTTTTACGTTTTTACTGCCAGTAAATTCAACTTCATTATTTGGTAATAATTTTGATTTTACAATCATATCACAAGGTTTAGTGCCACCAGCAATATTTAGAGTTCCTTTAGTAGTTAAATCAAATCCTGTAGCAGTTTTTGCTATTCCTGAGACACTTGTTAGTTTGTATATGATTTTTGGATTATCTTCAGCTTTTAAAGCTTCGTATATTTTTTCATCCATACTTTCGCCTTTTCCACTTTTAAGTGACATAGCCATTGCTTCGAAATATAATGACTTAATACCTTCTAACTCAGTTTCAGTGATAGTGATTTCAGCATTACCAGAAACTTTTTGAACTGGAACTTTCCAATCATGCATTGTTGATGTTCCTTCAACATTCATAGTATGAGATTTCAACACATATTTTTCAGCTGACAATTTTGTGGTAGATAATATCACTAAAAGTATCATTAGAGTTGAAACATTCCTTTTCATCTTGCAAATCCTGTTAAGTTAATGTATTTGTATTTTAATAAATGAATACATTTTTATTTATATATTTTTATTGTTTTAAGTAAATATTATTTTTTTATTTTTTTTATTTTTTTTTATTTTTTTACTATGTTTCTCATAATAGGCTTAACTTCCTAAATCAAACTTGATACATTTATGTATTAATCACAATATTTTTAGATACTATAATAGATATTTGTGTAACAAGTGTTGTTTTTATATAATTAAATTTTACAATTATATAAAATATAATTATAAAATTTATTAAATTGTAAATATTTTTTAATACAATTCCAATAAAAACATAAATGTAATTTTAAAAATAGTAGATAAATTAGTTTAATGAACATGATTAGAAAAATTGATAATTTGTTTTTTGGCAAATATAAAGATCAATACGGAAAAGAGTTAGTCAAACTAACAAACAACATTAATTCGTTACTGGATCTCGGTTGTGGAAATAATTCTCCGGTAAAATTTATCAAAGATAAAGTCAAAACAAGAGTTGGAGTTGATTTATTCGAACCTTCTATCCAAAAAAGTCTCAAAGCTGGAATTCATAATGATTTTAAAATGATAAATGTATTGGAAATTGACCAATACTTTGAACCAAATTCATTTGACTTAGTCATTGCATCTGACTTGATTGAGCATTTAGAAAAAAATGATGGATTTAAATTATTAGATTTAATGGAGAAAGTCGCTTCCAAAAAAGTTATAATATTAACACCAAATGGATTTTTGAAACAAGGTGTCTATGATGATAATGATTTTCAAATTCATAAATCTGGTTGGACAACTGAAGAATTCGAAAGTAGGGGATATAAAGTTTATGGTATAATGGGAGCAAAATGGACACGTGGTGAATATTCACATCCCACTGTAAAGCCCAATCCATTAGGATTTAGAATCTCATTTCTAACACAAAATGCTGTATTTAATAATCCTAAAAATGCCTTTGCTCTTATGGCTGTAAAAGAAATTAAATAAAGAAATTAAATAAAGAAATAAAAAAATTATCAAAAAAATTATCAAAAAAATTTCTTCACAGAGTTTAAAACCAAAACAAATATAGTAAAAATATAAATCCTTAATATGTAAACTTAGTTATTAAGTAATTGCATTTTTTTTATTGGTACATAAACTGTTTCCATTCGTCTCCGCCTTTGTCCAATCCCATTACAAAAAAATTAAAATAAGTTGGTCTAAATGGCTTAGTTAATAAAGGCATCTTTGCCTCAGAAGGTGTGCGGTCTCCTTTCGCATTATTACATCTAAAGCACGCAGTGGTCAAATTATCCCAAGTATCCAAACCACCCCTTGATTTGGGCATAATGTGGTCAACAGTCAATAAAACGCTAGTAGAATTACAATATTGACAAGTATGACTATCTCTTTTTAGTATATTTTTTTTGCTTACTTCAATCTCACGGAATTTTACTTTTTTATATTGATTAAGTTTGATTACACTTGGGTAGGGGAATTGGTTATTTACACTTTTGAGATATTTGTCTTGTCTTGCAATTATAAGGTCAGCTTTGGATAAAAACAATAAAGTTATTGCTTTGATTGCAGAGCAAGTGGTCAGTGGCTCATAGCTTTGATTTAATACCAAAACTTTTTCAAAATTAATAAATGAATGTAAGGAATTATTAAAATATTTATTTGATAAATTAATATCCGACTTTAAAAATTCTTTAGTCTTTAATTTATGTTTTTTAATTGAATTACTGAAAATACACCTCCATTTTATAAATTATACTATTTGATTACCGTTAGTAAACTTCTATTAGTAAATTTATATTTGTTTATTAACTTAATTACTATATATATCCAATTCCTTCAGAAAACTTTTGCCAAAAATGATTAATTTAAACCATTGAACTTATTAATTTTTAACAAATTCAAAGTTCTAAACGTAAAACTAAAAAAAATAACTTAATTTTGAACAATTAATTTTTATTTTGTTTATAAAATTAAATTAAATTAACTAAATATTAACAAAAATATAGACTTAACACTATTTTATTTGAAATAAAGTAAAATCTAACGTAAAAAACAAAACTACAAATAATTAGAAATATAAAATGCTCAGATCAATAAATAAAAAATATACACTTGGAATTTTAGGTGGTGGACAATTAGCCAAAATGACTATGCTCGAAGCATATAGATTAGGGCTGGATATCGCCATCATAGAAAACGGTGAGAATTCCCCTGCTGGTAATCTAACAAAATATGAATTTGCCTCTAAAATAGAAATTAACAAACAATTAGATGATTTTATTCAAATATCTGATATTATCACTTTGGAAAATGAATTTATTAATCCAAACATTTTGCGATATATAGAAGAAAAAAAAGAAGTATATCCTTCGTCAAAAACAATATCTCTTATTCAAGATAAATTTGTTCAAAAAACTACTTTTGCAAATGCAAATATTAAAGTTGCTAATTTCAAAGATATAAATAATTTAGAAGACTTAAAAAACTTTGGACTTAATTTCGGTTACCCATTTGTACTCAAAACAAGAACATTAGGTTATGATGGATATGGAAATTATACTGCCAAAAATTACGAAGATTCTGTATTAGGTTATGAAAAATTCAAAAACAGAGATGCAGAAGTTTATGCAGAGGAATTTGTTAAATTTGAAAAAGAATTGGCTGTAATGGTTGCGAGAAACAAAAATGGAGAAATTACTTCGTATCCAGTAGTTGAAACATTCCAACAAAATCACATTTGTAAAGAAGTATATGCACCTGCCGCAATTAGTGAAAAGTCTATGAGATTGGCTCAAGAATTATCAATTAAATGTGTTGAAGTTATAGATGGCATTGGAGTATTTGGAATAGAATCGTTTTTATTGCCAAATGGTGAAGTGTTAATTAATGAGATAGCACCAAGACCACATAACTCTGGTCATTACACTATTGAGGCTTGTGTTACCTCTCAATACGAAAATTGTATTAGAGCAGTATTGAATTTACCTTTGGGAAATACAGAACTAAAAGTAAACTCAGCTTGTATGATTAATATTTTGGGTGAAGTCAATGGCAATGGAGTACCATCTAATATCAATGAAGTCCTAAAATATGGTAGAGCCAAATTCCATTTATATGGTAAAGAATCCTCTCGTGTTGGTCGTAAAATGGGGCACATAACCGTTACAGGCGAAGATTTGAATGAAGTAATTGAATATGCAAGAAATGCTTCTAATATTTTGAAATGGGAATAATAATTTAACAATTTAATCTCAAAATATCAATTTTAGTTTCTCCTAAAGTTTTTTGGTTCAATACTTCAATTTTATTTTTGTAAAGTTCATTATTATAGTCAATTTTTTCAATATAACTATATTCCAAAACTATATAAGAACTTACATGTATTGATGATTTATCTTCTGTAGCTTCAATTAATAATTCAAGTATTTTGTTTGTCATTCTCGAACTATACGGTGGGTCTGAAAATATTAGATTTATTCTTGGATTATCATCTATTTCAGATAATTGATTTTCATTCAAAAAATTATTTTGTTTTACTAAATAATTTAAAAGAGTAATCGCATCATAATTTGTCATTTTATATTTACTTTCATCTACTTTTAATTCATTTAGAAACTCTAAATTATATCTATTTATTTTATTATTTTTATCATTAAAAAAACAAAATAAAGCACCTCTGCTTATAGATTCTATACCTAATAATCCCGAGCCAGAAAATAAATCTAAAGCTATTATCTCATAAAAATCTATATGATTATTTAGTATATTAAAAATATATTCTCTATTTCTGTCTGTTGTTGGTCTTACACCCTCAGGGAGTTTAGTTTTGATGACTCTTCCCTTATATTCTCCAGAAATAATTCTCATAGTGTATATAGTATATTTTATATAATAAAATTTAATTTAATTAAATAGAAATTTTAACTTAAATCTATTAATTTAAATCTTTTGATAGAAAAGTTAATAATTACTGAAATTTTAAGTTATTGTAAGCAGTTAAAATATCTTAATTCTTTCATGATAAGATTTGAATGAAGCACCAATGCAAGGTGGATAAATATGTAATGTTCTTGAACAATAATCTATTTCTCTTTGCGAAAGTTGTGTAGAAACCATTCTAAAAGCATTTAATCTTTCGACATTTACGTCAAAATCTTTTTTCTTAAATGTATTTTTAGTTATTTCCAATAATTCCATTGTAAGACCAGTACCAAAGAAAAACACCTCATCAATATTTTTTACTACGAAATTTGATAAACTATTGAATTCTTCAATTAGTAACTCACCCAATTGATTTTTGTCTCCGAAAGAGATAAGATCATAATATATTGGTTTCATATTTTGGACAATACTTAAATCAATAAAATTATTTTGCACTCCTACAATTGCAGTAGTTTTGTAGATATTTTCAGGATAATTATAAATATAAGCATTATGAGCATTTAGTTGACTTATTTCGATGTTATTGATTGGAATTTTGAATTTATCTAAAATATTCATCAAAGATTTAATAATTTCGACAGACATAATTACCGCCAACATCATTGATTGCTTATCAATTCTATCACCCATAGGTATCAAATTTGAAGCAAATTGATTTTCGTTAAACTGAGGATAAGCTTGTCTAATTTCTAAAGAACTCAACTCTCTTAATTCTAATTCTGTCATACCTTGACGACCAGGAAATTGAGTAACTAATACACTTTCTGCAGGTATTGTTATATCAATTTTATCAACTTCAAAATCTAAATTGGTTAAAATAATATCTAATTCTTCAATCCCTTTAATAGAGCCTTCATCTTCTAAATTCTCTAAATCAATATAATTTAGCGTTGAATTAATATAAGATAAACTCAGACCTTTTGTTGTCGGTTCTACAACCGAAATATAAGTTCTATCTATATTAAAAAAAATCGAAAGAGTTTGAGCCATTGTATTAGATATTAGTTTTTACTTTTGAATTATTTTTTTAACTTTTTTAATAATTATTTTAATTAAATTAACAATCGTCAATTTTCAAAAATACTTAAAAAAAATGTAATATTTTGATTTAAGTTTATTTATTTGCCAAAAACTTTTTTAAGAATTTCTGATGTTCTAGCGGCAGGGTCTTTTCTAATAGCGGACTCTTCTTTTGATATCATCAAAAATAAGGCTGACATTGCTTTTTCTGTTACATAATCATTTAAGTCCGGATTTAATTTTTTAACAAAAGGAATTCTGTTATATGAACTAATAGCAGTTTCCCAATATTTTGTTGCATTTACTTTCTCCAAAGACTTTTGAATTACTGGTTTAAATTCAGATTTTAATTCAGTGTTAGTAGTATTTTGCAAAAATTCTGTGGCAGAATTATCACTTCCTCTAACTATTTTAATTGCATCAGTTATTGTCATTTTTTTGACTGCACCAACGAATATATCTTTTGAAGTTGAAGCCGCATCTTCTGCTGCTCTATTAATCGAAAATATGACGTCATCAACTTGTTTGCCCATACCTGCTTTTCTTAAAGTTGTTTCGATATTTTTGGCATCTTGTGGGAATGGTAATTTGACTTCTGGATTTTTCAAAAAGCCATCTGTTTTGGATAACACATCAGTTCCTTTACTTATCCCATTTGTCAATGCTGTTTTGATTGCCTCGGCTGCTTCTTTTTGTGTAAAATCACCTTTAAAAGGGTCTTTTGATAATTCATTTAAAGCTTTTATTCCTTCAAAAAGTTGAGCATTCAGAGGAATATCTATTAAGAATAAAAATATTAGTACAAATAAAGTTTTTTTCATTATATTTTCCAATTCATTATTTTTATCATTTTTAAAAAAGTCTAAATCTAAAATAAAGCTATTTAATTACAATCTTTTAACGTTATTGTTGGTCAATTATTTTTAAAACTTAATAATGTAAAATTTACAATAAAACTTTTACTTTTATTAATTAAAATTTAATTCATTCTTTTTTTTTAACAAAATCCACCCACTTTCACCCACATTTT
>JBDNHS010000249.1:0-5833 GCA_041688685.1 Kapaibacterium sp. (SeqCode) | reverse complement strand
GAATTTTTGTTAAATTTTCTTCTTTCAAACCTTCTGTTCTCAATCTATCTGATAATCTTTCATGCTCTTCTCTGGCAAACTTAATTTCATTTGTAACAGCGTCAAACTCTTTGTTATTTCTAACTAAGAATTGTTTTTTGGCTAACATTTCTTCTCTTTCTTTTAGTTCCATCAAAGTTACTTTTGCTGTTGAGCAAAAAGCTTTGATATCTACCAATAAACGAGAAGTTTCTTCTATCATAAACTTTAATTTTACTACTTTTGCTTCTTGCGAACGTACCTTATCAGGTAATTCACCATATTCATCTTTTAGTTCGTCTAATTGTTCATCAATATAAGCAAGTGTTGCCAAGCTTTTGATTTGAGAAGCCATTTATATATACCTAATGATTTAATAAATAATTTAGTTGATTTTCTTTATAATTTTTTAAGTTTTTTTGTTGATAATATTCAACTGGATTAGTCAATACTTTACTTTCATAAAATATTATATTATCAATAGTATTGTTTTCTGTATTATTAATATTTGAATTTGAATTTAATTCTTGGTCTTTTTTGAAGAATTTTGAAATATTCTCATATAAACCTCCAACAACAAATTGCTCCATTTCAAAATGTCCAATATCAATAAGATTTAATTTACCTTTACATTTATGAAAAGTATGATATGTTATATCTGCTGTTATAAATGTATCTATCTGATTATTCATAGAATTAGAATTATAATTTTGCTTAGAATTAAGATTTTTATTATAATCAAATATATTATCAATAAAACTACTGCCACTTCCACATACAATAGCTATTTTGCTCACGTTCAAACTCTCACCAACACAGTATTTTATAGGGCTATTTGTAACTTCATCTAATTTTTCGAGTAAATTCTTAAGATTAAATTTATTTTCTTTATCATCTTTATTTTCTAATCTAAAACTCTCACAGATTAAACCCATACCCAATTCGGTATCACCTAATTTATTTTGTCTTAAAGGAACTAAATAGTCAACTACATTCAAATTTAATTTTTTGGCTAATATATAATTACTACCATATTCAAAAGTATCAAAATTTGTATGAATCACAAATACATTTAAATTTAATTTAATTATCTCTTTGATTAATTTGCCCACTCTTTCATTATTATCAACCAGACTAAAATCTTTGTAAATCAAAGGATGAAAACTAATTATCGTATCAACTTCTAAAAAACTACTTTCCAAAATAACATCTTCTGTTATCTCAAGAGTAATCAAAACTTTTGTAACTTCACTTTTATTATTTTTTATTTGTAATCCTACTTTATCACCATCTAAACTATTATTTTGAGGGAAAAGTATGTTTAATTTATTTTCAAAATCAAAATATTCCATTAATAACAGTCCATTTGATATTTACACTTGTGATATACTTAAGAATTACAGCTAAGTTTTGATAAATAATTAGCTCAAAGAAGTTATAAAATAATGAACTATAAATATTAATTTCAATTATTTTTTACGATTATACGTTTTGTAAGTACAAAATTAACTAAAAAACTTTAATTCATAAGTATTCACATAATAAAATGATAGATATTTTGATAAAAAAAACAAATATTAGTAATATTATATATAAATTCAAATTTGACTTTAATAGATTATTAAAGAGATTTATGTGTATTGAGATGGAAATATTGACTAATTCTGTCAATAACAAATCATTATTTTTGTTTGTGATAATTTTAACTTTATTAATCAATTCTGAATTATTAATTTCCCAAAATATTAACAAATATATTAATCAAAATAGTGATAATTTAATTATACAGGAAGAAGAAGAGGAAACAGGGACCGGTAAAGAAGATATTTTTGGAATAGATAGCGTAATTACATTTGAGCCATCGAGGTCATTAATTGACACAGTAAATATTAAGGGTAAGTATAATAATGGTGCTGGTGTGAATTTATCTTTTTCGACCAGTGGCTTCGGATTGGGTGGATTTTATGAATATAAAATAAGTGAAGATGTATCATTGGTTATGGATTTTTTGATGGCTGGCGCAAGAAATACAGACGAATTTGAGCGATTTGATAATACAACGGGATTATTAATAGTTGATAATAAATTAAATAGAATTTACAATTTCCCTTTATCTGTTGGTCCGAGTTATTATGTATTTCAAAATGTTTTATTTGATAATTTTAAACCATTTGTTTCTGGTGGCGTTGGGTTTTCGACAATACTTGTTGCTCCGTATTCAAAATATTATGTAGAAAATAATCGGCTTTTTCAACAATATATACAGTTTTTTGACGCATTTTCTGAACAGATTTCTTATCTCAGACCTTTGTTTTATTTAGCTATTGGCGCTGACTTTGGATTTAGCAAAAAAAATATTTCCAGAATCCAGATTAAATATTATAATATCCCTTTTGGTGATGACGGGATTTATAGTATGGTACCTCCCTCAATCGATCCAAGATTAGATTTTAAACCAATTACAAATTTTGGTGGGATTTTTATTACACTAAGTATCGGTTCTAAATTTTAATATAATTATTATTTATAAATGATTTTGAATAATATATAATTTATTATTTTTGTAAATTAATTATTTTTATTTTTATTTTTTAATATTTCAAATTAATAATTCTATTTTAATTATTCTAAATTAAATATTAAACAAAAAATAATCAAAAGAACTTAACAGAAAATTTTAATGTTATTTAATTCAATAGATTTTGCAATATTCCTACCATTAGTATTTTTACTTTATTGGTTTATTTTTAATAAAAGTCTCAAATTACAGAACATATTAATATTAGTTTCAAGTTATATTTTTTATGGCTGGTGGGATTGGAGATTTTTGATTTTAATTTTTGTAAGTACTTTAATTGATTATACAATTGGAATTTTAATAGATCAAGAGAGATTTCGCTCCAAAAAAAAAATATTATTAGTTTTAAGTTTGTCTGCTAATCTGGGTATTTTGGGATTTTTTAAGTATTTTAATTTTTTTATAGATAATTTTAATCAAGCATTCACTCTATTAGGTACAAGTTTTAATGTAAGTAGTTTAAATTTAATATTACCAGTTGGAATTAGTTTTTATACATTCCAAACTATGAGTTATACAATAGATGTTTATAATGGAAAATTAAAATCTACCAATAATTTTATAGATTTTTCTGCATTTGTTAGTTTTTTCCCTCAATTAGTGGCTGGACCAATCGAAAGAGCTACTCATCTATTACCTCAATTCCAAAAAACAAGAAAATTTATATATCAAGATGCAGTTTATGGAAGTCGTCAGATTTTATGGGGATTTTTCAAAAAATTAGTGATAGCAGATAACTGTGCTGAATATGCAAATATAATTTTTAATAATTCAAATGATTATTCTGGAAGCACTTTACTTTTAGGTGCTTTTTTCTTTACATTTCAGATATATGGCGACTTTTCAGGTTATTCAGATATAGCTTCAGGAGTTTCGAGGTTATTTGGATTTGATTTAATGCAAAATTTTAATTATCCTTATTTCTCAAGAGATATTGCAGAATTTTGGCGAAGATGGCATATTTCACTTTCTACTTGGTTTAGAGATTATTTATATTTTCCATTAGGTGGTAGTAAAGGTAATAAATACAATCAAATTCGTAATATTTTTATCGTATTTATTGTAAGTGGGTTTTGGCATGGTGCAAATTGGACATTTATTTTTTGGGGATTACTAAATGCTTTATATTTTTTACCTTTAATTATAACAAACAATAATAGGAAAAATTTGGATATTGTGGCAGAAGGTAAAATATTTCCTAAGCTAAAAGATTTTTGGGGTATAATAATTACTTTTATATTTACAAATTTGGCTTGGATATTTTTTAGAGCAGATAGTTTGAGTCACGCTTTCTCAATTTTTGGTAAGATATTTTCCAAAAGTCTATTTGTTGTACCAGAAATTTTACCATTCAAAACAATTGTTCTAATTATATTTTTTGTAATTGTTGAGTGGTATGGAAGACATAACTCTTTTGCCATCAAAGAATTATTTTTGAGTAAATACAAAATAATAAGGTTTTGTACTTACTTGTTTTTTATATTGGTAATTTTCTATTTTGGTAATTTTAAAGAGAATGTTTTTATTTATTTTCAATTCTAAAATAAAATTTTATAAATAGTAACTTAAGTGCAAAAAAGTTAGTAATTATTATTTAAATGAAACAATACATTAAAGAGTTTACAATTTTATTAATACTATTATTAATCATTTTTTTGGGAATGAATGAATTTCAAAAAAAATATAATAATAATTCAGGACATTATTGTAAACAATACCAAGAATTAAATAATCCACAAGTAAATGCAAATGCAATTATTATAGGAACATCTCATACATTACACGCAATAATTCCAAGTTACTTGAATAATAATATTAATAAAAATAGAAACAAGAAAGATAATCTAATTTTTTATAATTTTGCATTTAATGGTGCAAATCCAAAATTTTATAATCAATGGTATAATGAGATTTTTGCCAATCAATATAATAAACCCAAATTAATAATTATGGGTGTCGATTGGTTTATTTTTGAACGGAAGTGGCTTTGGAGAGATTTAGAATTAGATTCGGAATATTTTACGAATAAAACATTCTATGATTTTTGGATTAATAACAAAAATAGTATTCGAGATTTTGATAGAATAAATTTAATTGTAAATAAGTTTCCTTTTTTGAAGTACAGACAAGACTTACAATATAGTATTAAATTTCAAGTTGGTAATCCTGATTTTCAAAATAATTTTTTTGATAATGGTTATGTCCCATTTAATAAAATTATGAATGAAGAATCATCAAAACCTACTTCAATTAAAACAACAATTGATAAAAAACAATTAATTTATTTTACAAATTTAATTAAACAATTTACATCTCAAAATATAAAAATAGTTTTTGTTTCTACACCTGAATATAATATCAGTTTGGACTTTTATGTTAATTTGGAATCTTTAAGATTAGTTAAAAATATTGCTCAAATAAATAATATAGAATTTCTTAATTATAACAATGAATTGAGAAGTCAAATAAATGGTAATGAATTACTATTTAGCGATTGGGGGCATCTCAACAAAAAAGGTAGTGAAGAATTTACTAAAATTTTTGCAAAAGATTTAAATTTAATTTTAAAGAATAACTAACTCATATTTACCAATTTGATTCGAAACCATATTATAAAAATATATTCTAAAACTTACTTCAAAAAATAATGAACATAAAAAATGATAATTATATAAATCTACCAAATTTTGTGAGTTTGTTTAGAATTATTATGATTTTGCCAATGATCTATTTTATAATTAATGAAAATCAGCTTGGGATTATCATAGTTGTCTTTTTTTCATTTTTATCAGATTATTTAGATGGTTATTTTGCTCGAAGATTAAATATAATTACAGAATTTGGTAAAATAATTGACCCCTTGGCAGATAAATTATTTATAATTGCTGTAGTTGTTACTCTGTTTTTGATGAATAAAATAGATTTAATATTCTTTTTGATGATTATTTTAAGAGATTTATTAATTTTTTTAGGTGGATTATACATTACTTCCAAAATTGGATACGTCTTACCATCTAATAAACTAGGCAAATTAACGGTTAATATTTTAGCATTAAATTTATTTTTTATTTTACTTAATTTTCAATTTTATTTAAACTATTTTCGTTTAATTTCAATATTTTTTATTGTGATTTCTTTCTTTAGTTATTTATATAGAGCTTATGTAATACTACACGAAGAAACTAAAATATTGAAATTATAATTTTATTATTACACTATATTATTACATTATAAAGT
>JBDNHS010000248.1:0-2297 GCA_041688685.1 Kapaibacterium sp. (SeqCode) | reverse complement strand
TGTAATTGAAACTCTCTGATTACAAACTGATTACAATTTTCATTCATTATTGTTGGCTTGTCCAATACTAATTTGGGTTCTGAAAAATCAAAAAAATCTCCCTCATAACGATATATGCTTCCACCATATGTACCAAATAAAGGAGTTTTGCCTGCCCATTCTACACGCATTGTTTCTGGACCATATTGATTATCAGATTGCAAAATATCAATATCAGTCAAGTGGATTTGTGTATTAGAATTAATATACTTCCAATTTCTACCACTGTCAATAGATTTGAGAATTGTACCGTTTTCTCCGCAGGTAATAATTTCACTTTCAGAAATATATTTTACGCATCTCAAATTACTTGTAATTTCAAAAATATGTTTAGCTTTTACATTTGTACAATTGCTAAAAAAAATAAACAACAAAATTAAATTAAAAATAAATTTTTTCATAATAATCACCTTAAAATAAATTAACAAAATTTAAGGTCTATTTTTTAAATAGACCTTAAATCATAAAAAAATCTTATTCACATCGAGTGTAACAATCTCTAATTTTATCTGCTGCTGTTCCATTACAATAACAGTCTGCAACTTTTTCAAAACAAGCACTCCAAGTTCCTTTTGATAAAACTTGTATATAAACACCAAAGAAAGAAAATATGATTTTTTTCATCATAAAACCTATTATATTTATTAATTAATTATTTTGTAAATTAAAAAACAAAGTCAAGGTTGCGCTATACAATCTCCGAAATACAAGGCATATATGTCTCTCAGTTATTTTATACTTGACTTAATATTTTTTACATTTTTTATTTGAGAAAGATTATTTACATTGTGATTTTAAAAATTATTAATCAAATTGATTATGCCAGAAAAACAAATTTTCATTTTGTAATAATGAGTTATACAATTATTAATAAAAAAAATATTAATATGCAAATAAATTTTATTTTTTATTTTTTATTTTGTTAAATAATTATTATTTATTAGTTTAAGTAAATTTTAAATATTTATTTGATTAAATTTTTTCCACTTAATCAAATTGATTAATAATTTCAATTTTATGACCAATGATGAAAAAATTATATTAAGATTTAAATTATTTCAAGGTATTTTAGGAATATCTAAATTTGATTTTGCGAGCAAACTTGAAATCCCGTTTCAGAATTTTAATAGATTAATGAATGGGTATAAATCCATAATTACAAAAAGTGACCTAATTATAGAAATTGGTTGTAGTGTTGACTGGTTAATTACAGGAAATGGGAAAGTAACTGTAGATACTCCAAACGGACACATATTAAATCATCAATCAAATGTTTTAAATCAGAATGGATACCTTGAATGTTATTTCATAAAAAAAAGAATTATTAAATGGATTGAGACTTCTTATCTTTCAATTGATAACTTTCGAAGTGAGTTCCTAAATGAAGAATTTAATGAATTTTTGAACGAAGAGTTTGATATAATAAATAATTTTACAATTCCGAATATTATTTTCATTACATTAGATGAAGCTGGTTGTAATTTGAAATGGTTATTAAATGATTCTAATAATCAATTACCTTTTAATATAAATGAAAAAGGAAAGGAATTAAAAAATAAATTTATTAAAAATAAATCTTTACGACTTCAATTTAATTTATTAAAAACAAGCAAAATAAATAATGATCAAAACAATTAATTTCTTTACACAAATCATAATAATAGCTATTTTATTTCAAAACATAATTTTTTGTGAGACATTAGAAGATAAATATAAAAAAGCAATTGAATTAGGCAAACAAAGAGACTACATTACTTCAAGTAAGTTGTTGCATGAAATTATATCAGATTCAGAAAATACTGAAAATAAAAATTTAGTTTTAGATTCTTATGTTTCTCTCGGTTTTATTAATTTACAACAAGAAAATTTTATTATTGCGTTAAAATACTATTCTGAAGGTATAAAATCATTAGAAATATACGAATTAAATAATTATAAAAATTTAGACTATTTATATAAACAATATGCCCATACAAATAGTATTTTGGGAAACCATATCACTGCTTTAGAATATATCAGAAAAGCGCAAATTCTTGCAAAACATAAGGAACAATATAAAGCTTATTATGATTTAAAAATTTCAGAAATAACAAGCTTAATGTATTTAGGTTATAATCAAGAATCCCTAAAAAAACTATATGATATAGAAACTGAAGTTTTAAGTACGAATGATACTGAAAACATTACAGTATTATATTTAAATATAATTGATTGTAACTTAAAATTAAAAAACTTAAATATAGCAACAAAATATCTCG
>JBDNHS010000247.1:0-3714 GCA_041688685.1 Kapaibacterium sp. (SeqCode) | reverse complement strand
AATCATTTGATTTCCTATTTCATCATACTTTGTTGCATAAAACAATAAATGAACAACACCATTTCTAAAGCTTGTAACAAATTTATTGTCTCTAATATCAAATGAATCATGATTAGCAGAGCCAGGAGTAAATTGTCTTACTGCAGGAAGGTCTGCATATATTTCCCAGTTGTTTGTATAGTCAACATCACATTGTTGTCTTGCAGAAATATTTCCTGGTTTAAGTAAATATTGGTGTCTGTAAGATCTAGCTATTGTGCTGTTTGTTTTAAACACAAATTGATCTGTTTCATTTATGCAATTATCCCCACACTCAGGATCTGTACAATTAGTATTTGAACAACTGTTTTCCCCAACAGTTTGTGGAAAAACTTGTACAGTTGTTAAACTATCTGATTGAGAATAGAAAGAATTAGCTGATTGATAAGGAAGACCTCCTACTTCTGTACACAACCATGCTTCTCTTGCAGCATAAAAATTGTCAGGAAGTCTTGCTTGAAAGTCTTCTATGTTTAATATTTTTTCTGATATAACATAGGTTGTTCTTCCAAGTTTTTGAAGACATTTGTCTAAATAAGTTGGAAACAATAAATCATCTACAGCTCCTGTATCAAAGTAACTTTTAAGTTCTTCTTTAATTGTAGCGTAAACTGGTTCAGGACTGATAAAATTGTATTTATAATAATAGCTCATTATTTTAAATTTTCCATTGTTTATAAATGTGTTGGTATTTATTATCGGTTTTTAGATAATGTGATAATAGTCTGGATGTAATTCTGGATGATTTAAAATACCATAATCCTGCATTTTTAAATCTAGCTGTTTCTTTAAACCACAGCCAACCAAAAAAGAAACCTTCTGTGTGGTAATTAAAATTATAAATAACTTTTCCTTTCTCTTTTGTTTTTTGCCAATCTATAGGAAGATTAACAAACTCTTTACCATCTGCCCCTTTAATTTTTCTTCTTTTCTTTTTATTAATTGAAAAGAATCCAAACCCATAAGGCATTTTTGCTTTTTCTCCTGTTTCTAAGATGTGTTCTTTAAAAGAATCATTGTAAGTGTAAACAATAATTTTCCAATCAGAAAAAGCAATCTTTGTAAATGGATATTTTTTACAAAAATCAATGTAATTTTCTTTACTAGAGGTTCTCCAGTCAACTTTAGTTCTGCTCATTAATTGCTTGGTTTAGCATTCGGGGCTTGCCCATCAATGCCCTCCGAAGAAATGTCTGTTTTTAAAGAAAAATAAGTTTGTAATAGTTTTCTAGAAGTTAGATCTAGTGTTTGTTGTTCTAAATAACCAGGAAGAGGAAATTCTTTATCTAAAGGATTCTTACATATGTCTTCCAAGGTTGCTGGGTTTTGTGAACAATCACAATCAGGGTACATAATATTGTTTAATACATCTTCTTCAAAGAAAGCTACAAATCTTACAGACTCTATAGAAGGATTACTTACGTATAAATAATTATCAGAGATCCAAAAGTATTCTTCTTTTTTAATTATAGGTAGCTTTAATAAATTTAAATATCTATTAATAGTTATTTCTTTAAGTTTTTTGCCTTTACCTCCTACTGCATTTATAGAATAGACTCCTTGAATTGTATATTGGTAATTTCCCTCGGCAACCCGAGGGATTTTAAATTTAGACCTAGCAATGCTACAAGGGTCTGCATAATCACAGCAACTTGAAATAGGTACTTCTGTCATTTCTAAGCAAGGAATAGTAGTAAACAATGTGTCAGTTGCCCATAGCTTTCTAAGATTTGTTTCCCTTTTAATTAATAACAAAGAGTTATTTCTTATTTCAGAAAGAATTGCTCTGTCCGTTAATAAACTATCTGTAGATAGTAATTTATGGGAACTGCGTATGTCACTTATTAATTTTCTTGCTATACTCATTTTTTTATATTAAAACCAAACAGGAATTGATACTATATTTTTATTATTTTTTTCTACTATTTCTAATAAAGCTCCTGGAGAAGAAGAACCATAATTATGTTCTATCCAATTTGATCCTCCACAAATAGAAGGAACATTTACATACCTTCCAGATTTACCCATATTAACAGAGTAAGAATGTAAATCTCCTTTCATTGTTGAAAGATATTTACCTTGTACATTTTTAGAATAATCCATTAACCATAAATCTGTTTTTTCATTTAGATTTAAAGGAAAACCAAATTTCATGTATTTTTCATCTTTTCCATGTGTCATTAAAAAGACATGATTTCCATAAGCGTAACTAGCAATAAATTTATCTTGGTTAATAAAAGAAACAAATTCATATCTTGCCTCTATGTAAAACTCTAAAGATTTGTTAACTATGTAAGAATAATCGTTTCCAGAGTGATTGCCATTATTTATAGTTATAATTGTTGCTTTGTCAAACTTATTTGAGGTTAATATGCTGTCATAAAAATGTTTTCTAGCTTTAACATAAATATTAAATTGTTCTTTGTTAGAAAGAGAATCTAAAGCATGTCCACCTCTGGTAGTTTGTTTATTAAATCCATCTAACTCGTCTCCTAGGTTTATTATGAATATGTGTTCAAAGGTTTCTTTTAGATTTAAAATATTGTCTGCTACAATGTTTAGTCTATTAAAATAAATTTCTCCATTGTAAGGAGAATTAAATAAAGAATCTTTGTAATCTATTCCTGCGTGATCATCTGCTAAATATACAAATAATGCTTTTTTGTCATTGTTTTGGTTTTTTATTTTTTCAAACTTTTCGATTTTAGCGTTGAAAAAAATATTTTTAATGTCTTCCGTTAAATCTTGTTTTAAGATGTCTTCTGAAGATATGAGCTTAGAAAAAACAGAAGATGTAAACTTCCCACTAGGCAACATTTTAGACCAATAGTTTGTTATTACATATTTTTCTAAATTTACTTTATGTAGTTTGGCAAGCTCTATATCATCTTTAGGATCATGGTTAGTAGTAATAACACTTTCAATAGTTCCTTTTTCTGTGTTAACTTTTCTAATACTGTTTAAAATTTCTAAGTTTTTATTTTTTTCTGATACTGTATTAATTATTTCTGGCTCTTCTATGTTTCTTAATTCTTTTAAAAGTTCATTTACTTCTTCCTCGGAGATTTCTAGCTTCTCAGCATAGAATTTTTTTCCTCTTTTTTGTCGTAATAATTCTTCTAAACGATTTAATAATCCTTGATTTTCAGACATATGTATTCTTATTTAATTAAAAAATTATCGTAAAGATAGATTATTAATTTTATAATATGCAAATAATTTTAGTTATAATTATTATTATTTATAATTAAAACGGTTATAAACAAAAAAAATCCTAGAAACAAATCTGCATCTAGGATAAAAAACTTTAGTAAACCAATAAAACTGAAGTTTTTAGTAATTTATTGACATTGATTTAGTTCATTACAAGAACCACTTCCATTATTTTGGTTTGGTCCTTGGTATTCTCCTCCGCTTCCATCAGCAAATATGTCAATATCAAATCCTGTAAAAAATAACTCGTCTTCACAATATCCTGATCCACAATCAGTTCTTAAATATGTTCCGCTTGGTGGAAAAGGAGCAACTGTTGTAGTAGTTGTTGTTATTGGAACAGCAGTTGTAGTAGTAGTTATTGGTGGTTGTGTTGTTGTAGTTGTTGTTGTCGGAGCTAATGTTGTAGTTGTTGTTATTGGAACAGCAGTTGTAGTAGTAGTTATTGGTGGTTGTGTTGTT
>JBDNHS010000246.1:0-6517 GCA_041688685.1 Kapaibacterium sp. (SeqCode) | reverse complement strand
GATTAGTGGTATTTCCACCAATTGTTGGATTAGATTTGTAAATAGCTGATGCACTACCATCGGCGATAATTCTACCACCAACCGAATCAACTAATTTACCTTGTGGATTAAATTCCACTCTCGTTCCAGGTTCGATTATAAGGGTACCAGCTACAATATATTGATTATTAAATCTGTAGATGGAATCTTTTGTAAAGATCCTTACGTCACCTGGAGCTATCCTTCCTGATACATCCACAATACCCTTAGTTTGAGCTAAAGTCGAGTTGTATCCGAACATTGCAGCTATTGCCACAAATAGGAACAAACGAATAAATCGTTTCATAGATCCTCCAATATGCGAATAATTATTTATTAATAGTTTATTATTAAAATGTGTATTTTTATTTTCTAAATTCATAAAGTTTTATACTTTTTACTTTTATTAATTCTAATTTATTTAGAATCTTAATTGATTGTTACTTGTTTACTAATTATTTTACTTTTTACCTAAATAAAACATAAGACAATTAAAGAAAATTATTCAAATTCTGTGCCAAGTTTCGTCAAAGCTATTTTAGATAATCCTGAAAACTCAGAATATTGATCTTCAAATATTAAATCTTTGTATAAACTTACTGCTTTTTCTTTATTTTTTGCTAATTCGTAGTTTATCGCAGCAAAATATTTATATTTTGCTGTTAATACTTTTTGTGTCGTCAAACTTGATGCTACTTCATAACTTTTAGCTGCGTCTTCATACTTTTTCATTGCTTCATAAGATGCACCCATACCAGCATTTGCACCCATTTTCACTAATTCTGATTCTGAACTTAATGCTTTTTCAAACATCTCTAACGCTTTACCACTTTGATTTTTTTCGAAGTATATATAACCTGCATTCAAACTCGCTGTTTTTGATAATTCTGTTGAACTGTAATTATTTATCAAAGCTACCAAACCAATTGTTTTACCACCCAATGTCATACCACCATTCAAAGCTTTGTCATAGTCTTCACTTACCATCAACTCTTCTATTTTATCAAACTCTTTTTGAGCAGCGTCATTTTGAGAAGCAATTCTAGATTGATTATAGTAATATCCGCCAACTGCAACCAATACCACAACTATAAAAATGCTTATATAAGTAATATATTTTTTTAAATCTATTTCTTTATCATCTATATTTCCGCCTAAATTCCCACCTAACTGTGATGTGTTTTCGTTCAATTCTTCTCTGTATTCTGTGTTATCAGCCATTATGTATTAAGATTAAAGATTGTTTATTATTTCTGTTTATTATTAATTGTATAACTAATTTTGATTGATTAAAATTAAGGACAATACAACTTTGGAAAAAAAAATTATTCTTTTCCCACTTTTACGACTTACAAATATAAGAGGGTTTTTTACCAATATCAAATATAACACAAGGTTTTTACTAAATAACACCCATTTTTTATTCAAAAATTGTTAATAATTATTTTTAAATTAAAAAGTGTCAAGTTCATTACACACATTTTTATTACACTTGACACTTTTTTGATAATTTTACTTTACAAATTCAAATTGTCTAAATTTTTACTATTTTTGTATTTTATTATAATTATTCTTTTTGAACACTATTTGGTAATTATATTTCAAGTTATTATTTTACTTAAATTTAATAAAGAAATTAATGAAGATAATCCAGACAAATAAATTTATTATAATAATTTTCTTATTAATCATAGTTTCATTAATATTTTTTTTATTTTTGAAAAATAATAGTAAAACAGTAAACTTTGTTTTTTTGCAAAATAAAAAAATTGAATTTATATTTAATAAATATGGCATTCCTAAAAAGGATACTATATTTATCATAAACAAAAATAGTTCTTTGTATGAGATAAGATATGGACTAAAAAAATTAATCAATAAAAATAATCAAGTTACTATTAGAGAACTTTATTGGAAACAAGGTGATTTTACTACTTTTATTTGGTTCATAAATAAAAATAAAGAATGGATAGTCGTTGATGGACTTAAATATAATAATCAAATTGTAAAATACTAAAGGTATTAACAAAAACTAACTTCTGCTACTTCTTATCTGCCCTTTGGGAGTGAGTTGCAAGGAATAGGAATTAGCCTGTAAAACAAAAAAGTATAGTCAGAATAATAAATAAATTTAATATTCGTTAACTTCATAACATTAATTTAATATAAACATTATGAAAGTTTATTCAGCAGTAATAGAAAAATGCCAAAATACTAATCTCTATGTTGGATACATACCTGGATTTGTCGGTGCACATTCACAAGGTGAAACTTTAGACGAACTCAATGGAAATCTACGTGAAGTGATTGAAATGTTGCTTGAAGATGGCGAACCAGTTATGGAAAGTGAATTTATCGGCACTCAAAATCTAATTTTTGCTTAAATTATGCCTAAATATCCTGTATTAAAACCAGACAAAATAATCAAAATACTAATGTTATTAGGGTTTAGAGAAGCGAGACAAAAAGGTTCTCACAAACAATTCAAACATATTGACGGTCGTTTGACTACAATACCTTACCACAAAAGCAAAGATATTTCTCCATTGCTTTTAAAACAAATTTTAAAAAACATTAATGTTGATTTGGACGAATTTATTAGCCATCTTTAACTAATTTATTACTTCTGCTACTTCTTATCTGCTGTTTGTAGTGAGTTGCAAGGCATCGAACTTAGACGGAGTTTAAAGCATATTGATTTGATATTTTTTGAATATACTGTCTTCAGTTATAATTATTAATTCATTTGCTATTGATTGAGCTATAATCATCCTATCAAATGGGTCTTTATGGAGATTCTCTAAATTCTGTAATATTTCTAAATCAAATTGATTTGGTACTAGTAATTTTATATTCAATTTATAAAATAATTTATAAAGTTCTTCAATAGATAAATCAATTTTCAATTTACCTAAATTAGATTTGATAATTATTTCCCACAAACTTGCGAACTAACAAAAACTATATTGTTTTCATTTTCTATCGTTTCTATTAAATTTTCAGATAATTTATTATCGCCATTGATAAACCAAAGAAAAATATGAGTATCTAATAGGTACCTCATTTAAATACCTCAAATATTTCGTCTATCGGTTCATTAAAGTTATCAGCTATTTCAATTTTCCCTTTGACAATGCCAAAACCATTTCTTTTATTTTGAGTTTTAATGTGATTATTTGCATTTTCAGAATTGATGTATAACAAATAATCAATATATTTGCTTACATCTTCGAGCATATCGGGAGTCAACTTTTCAATTTTTGGCATTATAGCAGCTTTTGTCATATTTTACCTTCTTTTACAATTCTTAACGGAAAATTGAATTGTTTATTTTATTTAGTTATTTTAATTAGTTTTCACAATATCATAATGTAGACTTATTTAATAGTGAGATACAAGTTAAGTAACACACAAGCATTTTATAATAATCAATATATTTGCAATAAAATTAAACTCAACTTGTCCGAATAATATTTTTAATATTAATAATATACAAGATATTGTTAATTCAGAAATAATTTTTCTTTGTAATTCAAATGATGCAAAATTATATCATAAAGATTGGGAAATTATTGGTAATTATAAAGATAATCTAAAAGATGTTAAATTACCATATTTTAGATTAGGTCTAAGAGATGACAATGCACACATTGTTAGTCACTTGGTAAAGAGACTTTTACCAATTTCTGAAAAGGTATTCGACACGTTAGATTATAAAACCGAAGTAGGTCCAATTATATTTGAAAATGCTTTAAGGGCATATTATGGATATGATGAATGGAATGAAGAAGATTATAATGAGATTCTTTATAGTTATACTTTAGAATCTATTGAAATAGCTAAATCGTTGGGAATAGAAGTAGATTAATTTAGATTTTTCTTAAAAATTACAGCAGTCGTAACTTCTGCTACTTTTTACCTTCTTTTTGGAATGGTAGAGCCGGAGATGTTTAAGAGTTCTGGGCATCGTTTTGGGTATAACGGCACACACGAGCAGGATAATGAAATAGCAGGAGAAGGTAATAGTTTTTTAATTCAAATTATTTAACTAAATTGTGAAATGAAATTTGAGTGGGATGAAAATAAAAATCAATCTAACAAAATCAAACATAAAGTTAGTTTTGAAATGGTTTCAACCGTCTTTGCTGATAAAAATGATAACTATATTTGATAAGGTGCATTTAGATGCAAAAGATAAAGATGGAAATAAGGTAAATCCAGAAGAAAGAACATATGGCACTACTACTAATAAAGAATTTTTCAAAAATTTTAATGGTGATTATCAGTTACTAAATAAAAGTAAAGAATCAAATAAAATTGATGAAACTAAAAAGGAAGATGGTAAGTGAAAAAAAATATTTTTACGGTATTTATTTTTTTATTCTTAAGTAACAGCGTAAGTCAGGTTGAGAATGAAGATTTTAATGAATTTATTATTGAATTTAGTGAAAATATTAGTTTCCAAAAGGATAGGATAGTGTTTCCATTTATTGAAGAATATTATTCAGATGATGAAGGAACTGACACTACAATTTTTAAAAATAGTTTAGAGTGGAGAACCCATTATTGTTTGATTGACACATGTAATGGTGTAAAAAGTTTCAATTATTTGTCATTTGGCAAAGAAAACATTAGAGAAATAGATAGTGTAACATATAGTTCAATGTTAGTTGATGCATTTAGTAATAGTTTTTGGTGCTTTAAAAGAATACATGGTAAATGGTTTTTAGTCAGAAGAATTTCATATTCTTAGAAAGGTAAAGTAGTTTTCCAGTCTCATACCCAAGCATTAAAAAAAAAGAAGACGTTACTTCTGCTACTTCTTATCTGCCGATTGGGAGTGAGTTACAAGCTAGGGAAGGGAATTTCATCTTTAAAAATTAAAAACGCTAAACAATAATTTAAATTTAAAATAGTCGTGAATTTTATTAATTAAATTTAAAAAGTAAAATATATGGAAAAGCACAAAATAACCTACTGGCAAGAAAATGAATATTTTATTGGTTATCTAAATCAATATCCTGATTTTTTAACACAGGGATATAGTTTTGAAGAATTAGTTGAAAATTTAAAAGATATATTTAATGATATAAATTCAGGTTTGGTTGCTGGTAAAAAATTCGAAATGGAATTAGAATTTGTATGAAAAAGCGAGATTTAATAAAAATATTAGAAGTTTTAGGTTGTAACTTTGTTAGGCATGGAGGCAAACACGATTGGTATAAAAACCCTAAAACTGGTGCACAACAACCTATCCCCAGACACACAGAAATCAATGAAAACTTAGCAAAATCAATCATCAAAAAAATGTCATAAGTTATTTTTAACTACTATTACGCTAAACCTCAGTCGTAACTTCTGCTACATCTTACCTGCCGTTTGGGAGTGAGTTGCAAGGCATCGAACGGAGACGGAGTTTATAGCAAATGAAGGCAAAAAGAGGAAAACACAAACAAAAAAAGCTCTAGTTGCTGCGGATAAACATAGTAGTTATGGTAAAGGTGGGACAGCACAAAATATAAATAACGCAGCCCAGAAAGTAGGTGAGAAAATCGTCAATTCAGAAAAACCTAAAAAATAATACTTATAGATTCCAAATAAGAAAAATTAAATAAATAAAAATATGATAGAAATTAACACAATAGATAACCCTGGGTTTTCCATTAAAAGTAAATTTAATATAACTTCCGGAACTAAAGAATTTGAAAAAATAAGTTACAGCAACAAATATAATAATTGGGAAAAGTTTTCTTGGGACTATCAAACAGATATGGATTATTCATATTTTTTTGATGATTGGTACACAATTGAATGTGTTAGTGATGAAATCATTTGCTATGGTGACCCTCTAAAGTTAAACTTTTTACTTAGTAAAGTAGAAGATTTGACTAATGACAAAATGATAATAGAACATGAATATGAACTTCTAAATTGGTTATCAAATTGGTACAAAATAGAGTGTAATGGTGATTGGGAGCATACATATGGGATTACAATTAATATCACTCAAGACAGGGTATTTGTAGAAATTGATATAGATGACACTAGGTTTGATAATGATTCTATAATGTCTGAGATTAAGTTTGAAAGTTCTAAAAATGATTGGGTTAATATTGAAATTGAAAATCAAAAATTTGTCGCAAAAGGTGATAGAAGTAAATTAATTCAAATAATTGAATATTTTATTGAAATTCACGAAAGAAATCAATTTCCATATAGAAGTGATGGATAAAGTTTTTGAATAAATTCCATTTTGCATTATCGCTGATATTCGTGATGCGAATGGCGAAGTAATCAGCACCTTCAAGGCTTGCGACTATTTTCCCATAGCAGATTACAGCCATAACGAATTTTCTGAGTGGAATATTTATGGTAGCGAGGAGTATGGCAAAGAAGGCAGTCAACAACATTATAAATGCAAAAAAGAACAAGGGGTTGCAACCCCTTGTTCAATAAAATATATTACCGAGTTCTTAATTATCAAAAATACCATTTATTG
>JBDNHS010000245.1:0-3851 GCA_041688685.1 Kapaibacterium sp. (SeqCode) | reverse complement strand
ATTTGGATATTTTATATTTTATTTGTTATTAAAATTAATAAAATTTATAGTTTTTTTATTTTTAATAAATTTTATTTTTTCAAAAACGTCTGAATTTTAATAAATACATAAAAACAATAAATTTAATAAGATAAGGGATTATTTATGTTTGACTTAGAATATGATGACATTCAAATTCAAATTAGAGATACGGCAAAACAATTTGCAATAGAAGAAATTGCTCCGAGTGCAATTCAAAGAGATATTGAAGGTGCTTTTCCTAAGGAAATAATAAAAAAATTAGGTGAATTGGGATTTATGGGAATGACGGCTAATTCTGATTGGGGTGGAAGCCAATTAGATACAATTAGTTTTTGTATGGCAATCGAAGAGATTAGTAAAGTTGATGCAAGTGTGGCTATAATTACATCTGTTCAAAATTCTTTGGTAAATTGGATAATTGAAACTTTTGGCGATGAAAATCAAAAGCAAAAATATCTAACGAAACTTGCTTCAGGTGAATATCTTGGGGCATATTGTTTGAGTGAACCGGAAGCTGGATCCGATGCAAGAGAGCAAAATACAACAGCCGAAAAAGTTGAAGGTGGGTGGATTTTGAATGGAACTAAAAACTGGATTTCATCTGCTCAAAATGCTGATGTTTTCGTGATTTTTGCTCAAACAAATAAAGAACTAAAACACAAAGGTATTGCTTGTTTTATTGCTGAAAAAGGTAACAAAGGACTTGAGCCAGGACTTAAAGAAGATAAAATGGGAATGAGGTCAAGTGATACTTGTTCTTTGGGACTAATAAATTTATTCGTTCCAGATGAAAATCTTTTGGGGCAAGTTGGCGAAGGTTTTTATATTGCAATGAAAGGGCTTACTGGTGGAAGAATCGGTATTGCAGCACAAGCAGTTGGAATTGCTCAAGGGGCATTTGAACTGGCATTAAAGTATTCTCAAGAAAGAAAAACTATGGGAATTCCAATTTGTGAACATCAATTAATTCAAGCAAAATTAGCGCAAATGTCAATGAAAATATCTGCTGCCAGAATGCTTGTACACAAAGCCGCATATATGAAAGACAAAGGGATGAATGTAAATAGACAATCCTCTGAGGCAAAATTATTTGCTTCGACTATTGCAAATGAAGTAACAAAAGAAGCTGTACAAATTCATGGTGGATATGGATATGTAAGAGAATACCAAGTCGAAAGAATGATGAGGGATGCAAAAGTTACTGAAATTTATGAAGGCACATCAGAAATCCAACATCTTGTAATTGCTAAAGAATTAATCAAAAATGGGACTGATGGTTTATACTAATTTATAATATTTCTAATATAATATTACAATAATCAATCATAATCAATCATAATCAATCTCAATTCGGCAAATTCTATTTTGCTTCAATATATAAATTAGTTAATAAATGGGAATTTTAAATAAAAGAAATAATGCTTTTAATAGCACAAGGGTTAGCTGGCAAAAAAAAGTAGCATTATCCTTTATAGCGTTATTAATTATAATTTCTGTTATCATTTATTCCCAATTTATAATCACAGATATAATTCAAAAAGAAAAAAGAATTATTCAAACGTATTCTAAGATTTATAAAAATTTACTCTCGCCTACTGCAAATGTTGAAGACTATGTTTTTATGTTAGAAAACATAACTCCTAACATCACCTTCCCTATGATTATGACTGATGCCAATAATATGCCTAATTATCCATTTGAACAATATACACTAAATGTCAAAATTAGCAATACATTATCTATCAAAGAGCAAAGAATAAAATTAGTGAAATTGATAAATGTAATGAAAGAAAATTATAAGCCAATTGTTATTATCGACTCTGATAATAAAGTTCTTTTCAAATTGTATTATACACATTCAAATTTTATTGATATATTGAGATTTTTCCCAATAGTTACTATAATTGTAACGTCGGGTATTATTTTCTTTGGTTATTTGGCGTATAGTAATTCGAGGAAGAGTGAAGAAACAAAAGTTTGGGTTGGTATGTCAAAAGAAGCAGCACACCAGTTAGGAACTCCATTATCGTCTCTGATGGCTTGGGTCGAAATACTTAGATATACAAAAGATGACCACGAAGAGTTCGAAAATACAATCAGAGAAGTTCAAAATGACTTAGGAAGATTATCTACTATTGCAAATAGATTTTCTAAGATTGGCTCTTTACCTGAATTAAAAGATGAAAGAATTGACTTAATTCTTTATCAAACTATAGAATATTTTACCAAAAGATTACCACATTTGGGTAGAAGAGTTGAGATAGTTTCGGACATCGAAGATAATATAATGAGTAAAATTAATAACGATTTATTTATTTGGGTCTTAGAGAATTTAATCAAAAATGCTGCTGAGTCTATGGACAGAAAGTCTGGCACTATTACTATTATAGCAAGTAAAAATGAAAATGGTGTCATTATTAGCGTTGAAGATTCTGGAAGAGGTATGACAAATAAAGTCAAAAATCAGATTTTCAATCCTGGGTTTACCACCAAAAAACGAGGCTGGGGTTTAGGTTTGAGTCTTTGCAAAAGGATAATCGAAGATTATCACAGTGGGAAAATATATGTAAAAAATACAAACCTTAATTACGGCACTACTTTCTCAATCGAACTACCAAACATAAGCTAAATTTCCCTGTAAAGTTAGAACCTGTAAGTATAATCAACACTTGAAACAAATGCTCTTGTAAGCCCGTCAGGTCTGGATTTTCTGACTAAAACTGGGAATCCTAAATTAAAACTAACTACATCTTCTTTTAATTTATAATTTAAATTCACATTTAGATTAAGTGTCAAACCTTTTGAGCCTTCTATCTCTTCGAAAGACTCTTTGAAAGGAAGTGCAGCAGTATTAATCTTCATTGATTTGTCATTTTGAAGATGATAAATTGGCAAAATACTTGGAATAATATTGAGGTCTTCGTCAATTTTATAATTATAACTTATTCTTGCAATCAAATCAGATGCTCTTTCGTATTGATTAGTAGTATCAAATTTGTTGAATATTGGATTTGCATTTTCAGTATTTGAAATAAATCCATTACTATTTTGCTTTAGTGGCATTTGGTAAGCAGTAAAAAATCCCCAATTATCAATTTGATGAGATAAACCTACTATTAAGTCATAAGTACCCAAACTTGTCTGATAATCCATTGGTAAATCAAAATTATTCGAATTATATTCATATTTACTATTAGAATTATTTAATGGAGCTTTAATTCCAAGACTAAAAAAAGTTTCATCAAATACTCTATATTGCCCACTTAATATTATATCACCTAAGCCAAAAGATGATGCTTCACTACCTATTTGAGACATTAGATTAGTCTTAATATTAAAATTAAAATTAGTAGTTTGATACCCATATTCCAAGTAATTTTGAAGGACATTAATTTTGTAATCTGCTAATCCATAACTTGCTCCAATCCTTATAAAGTTATTAGAAGTTGATTTGTTATTAGTATCTTGACCAGTGTTATCATTATAATTCATAATGTCTAATGAACAGACACCTGCATCACTACAACCTTGTGCATAACTATTTTCAGTTAGTACAACAAAAAAGATAGGTATGACTAAATAAATTGTAATTTGAGTGATATATTTTAATGTGTTCATTATCTTCATAATTTTTAAATTGATATTTTTATTATTCTAACTTATTTGAGTGAATATTTACTATTAGTTAAATAAATTACGTTTACTTACAAAATTAATTATTTTTTATTGAAATTAACAATTCAAAAAATAAAGTTATTATTCTTTGAGACGAAAGATAATTTGATATAAAAAATATCTTTTGAATGGGAAATTTAATTATATCTTGTTCT
>JBDNHS010000244.1:0-3329 GCA_041688685.1 Kapaibacterium sp. (SeqCode) | reverse complement strand
AATCCTACATCAAAAAAATTACTATTATCAAACTTATAATTTCCAAGTCTTAATCCAACATTAAGTGAAATTGTCTTATTTTCGCCCTTAGCTACAAACTTTCCACCTACAGACTTGAGACTTATTGGTTCAGATATGATTATTTCATATTCTACATAATATGCTGGTTTTAGAGTTTCTAATTTAAGTTGATTAAGAGTTATTTTAATTTCATCTCTTAAAGCACTGAAAATTTCTTCTTCATTTTCAGATAATTTATTAGATAATAAATTACTATTACTTAAGATTAAAATCATAATTAAAAAAAAGATGTTTGTAAATGTTTTAATTTTATTAATGTTCATTATTTATTTTGGTTAATCATTTACATGATAATATTATTGATTACTTTTTAATGGATTTGGTAATATTGGTAATTTAGCTTGTGATTTTTTCTTTTTTTGTACTTCAATATTAGATACTAATATACTTGGAGAACTTGCAGAAACTGGAACTCCACCAGACTCTGCCCCACAAATACCATTAAATACACCCAAATCATCTGCTGCTGCAACAATATTTGAAAATGTAGATAGTGGAGTACCAATTAAGTCAACTCCTCTCACTAATTCATCAGGTCTATTGTCAACAAATATCTTATAAACAACGAAAGGTTGTACATTAAATGCGTTGGGTATTGTTCTATTTGTAAAAGTAAAACCACCTTGAACTACATCAAAAAATAATCCAAATTCTAAGTTCTTTTCTTTACAGATTTTTTTCAATTCTATTTTCAAGGAATCAAAACTTGTTACTTTATGAGACTCAACAATCAAATTAGATTGTCTAGAGACTGATTTATAACCAAACTGTTTTCTTCCATGTCCGTTAGAATTGGGGAAAGATTCAATAGGTGATCTATTCATCAAAAAACTTTTAAATATCCCATTTTCTACAGTTACAACTCTTTGTGCTTTAACTCCTTCATCATCAAAATCATAATATCCGGATATTTCTTTACCTTTATAATTCTTAAGAGTTGGGTCAAAAATCACATCAATAAAATTTGGTAATATAGAAGTATTAACTGATTTTTTAAATGTCTGTCCTGAATTTGGGTCTTTTTCTCTATGACCTTCAACTCTATGACCGAATATCTCGTGAAAAAACACACCAGAAGCTTCACCAGATAATATTGCAGGACCAGAATATGTATTCATTAATGGAGCTACTCTTAGTTTATTTAAATCACCAATAATTGCTTGTATATCTTTTTCTATTTCTTGAAATTTTGGTAGTCCCTCTGGAGTATATGAAAAATAACTTTCGTATAAAGGTAAACTCATTCCATCTTCAGATTTTGTGTTTGCATATACGAATATGCGAGAAAATGTATCGTCCCAAGAGATTTCAGTTCCTTCTGAATTTACAATTGTTTTATGAGCAAATTCAAATTGAAAGATAACATCTCCATCGTAAAGTTCTTTATCAGCCAAAAACAATTTTGATAAATCTTTTACTTTTTGTTCCCACTCACTTCTGATAATCTTAGGTTTAGTTAGTGATAAATGACTAATAATTGGTTTTTCAATAGAATTATCGCTAGACTCATCTTCTTCTTTTATCTTAATTTTTTGATTAGTAATAGCTTTTTCATATCTTTCGGTAGCAGATTTATAGATTTTATCAGATGCCAACCATATTACATTTCTGATAACTTTTTCATCGTCTTCTATTGGAAGCTCAATAGCGCCCAAGCCACCACCAAAACTAAAGGAATTTCCTCTAATTATATGAGTATTATCAAACTTATAATCCCCAACTCTTAAGTCAATGTCAAGTAATCTATTTTTTGTTGAGTTACTTGATGTAATGCTACCAAAAGAAGCGCTAACAACTACTTTTTCTATATCAGTAACATAATAAGAAATAAAATAAGGTGGATTAGTTTCTGATTTTAGTGAAGTTAAAGTTCTATTTAACTCGTTTTTTAAGGATTTAATTAAAATTTCATTTTTAGAATATGAAGTATAATTAAATATGAAACTAATTGAAATCACATAAAATGTGAATATAAAAATATTAGTAACATTTTTAAAATTTATTGTATTATTTTTTTGTATCATTTATTAATTTAAATCAATATATTTATTGTTAATTATTTTGAATTCATCATTAAATTCATATAAATATGGTGCTGCAGTGGGTATATTGAGATTAACAATATCTTCTTTATTTATATTTTCCAAGTACATAAACATTGAACGTAAAGAATTTCCGTGTGCTACGACTAAAATATTTTTATTTGATTTTAACAATGGTTCAATTTCACTTTCATAATATGGAATTACACGATTTTGAGTATCAAATAAAGATTCTCCATTTGGAGGAGGTGTGTCGTAACTTCTTCGCCATATTTGTAATTGTTCTTGTCCAAATTGTTTGCCGATGTCATCTTTATTCAACCCTTGAAGATCACCATAATGTCTTTCATTCAAAGCTTCATTTCTAATAAAATCACCCTTGTATCCAATAATATCACAAATTATATCAGCGGTATTTATTGCTCTCTTGAGAACAGATGTGAAAACAATATCAAACTTATAATTTTTTAGAGCCTGCCCAGCTTTGTTTGCTTCTTCGATTCCTAATTTTGAAAGTTCAATATCAACCCAACCAGTAAATTTATTCTCTAAATTCCACAATGATTGCCCGTGTCTAACTAAAACTAAATTTGTCATAAAATAAATTGTAATAATTTTATTTGAGTTAATTGAAAAAAATTAAAGATAAGATAATAATCAAGAAATTTATAAACCATTTTGAAATATCTAATGCAAAGATTAAAAATTAGCGTAACAGAATTAGTCTAATTCTATAATTTCAATTTCATAATCTTCTATAATCGGATTAGTAATTAATTTTTTACAAGCATCTTCAACATAGACTTTTGCTTGTCCGTCATTTTGTGCTTCAACGTTCATAATAACATATTTACCAATCTGTACATCAGAAAACATAATAAAATCTAATGAATGAAGAGCATTTTCAATAGTTTTACCTTGTACATCTAATATTCCTTTTTTCAGATTAATTTTTATATTCGCTTTATAGTTTTTCATTTTAAGTTTATAATTATAATAATTGATTAATTTATTTATTTTTTGCTTTGCTTGACTTTTCATGAACGTTTCAAACATGAATTTTGTTTTTTGATTACTCATTTCTTAATAAATTGGAAATTATTATTATAACTATTAATAAGTTCAAATTTATCGTATAATTATTTTAAAAAGTAAGTAAAGCAAAAAATAGAAGTACAAAACATTAAATAACATCCTCAGTACTTT
>JBDNHS010000243.1:0-4010 GCA_041688685.1 Kapaibacterium sp. (SeqCode) | reverse complement strand
TTTATGTTTAACAAAATATTACTCACTTTGGCTTTCTCATTATTATCTTTTAATTCTTTTAATCTATTTGCAATTCAAGATGATAGATTAGATGAATTACCTTTTGATGAAGAACCATTAGAAGAACCAACTAAAAACTATTTTGCAATTGGTGGTGGTGTAACTACATCTTTTTTGTTTTTAAATTTTGATGATGCTAATAGTTTTTTTAAAATTAAAGATGGTAATAAGTTTAAAGAACTAACATCTCCAATATTTATGACTGGTGGACAAGGTTTTACAGGTCTACCTTGGGTACCAAATTTAAGAATTGGAATACATGGTATGTCTGGTACATCTTCAGTTAATTACGAGAATTCTCCAACAGAAAAAAAACAAATTGATTATAGTGTTTCAAGTTTAGGTCTTTCTTTAGATTATGGATTTATAGTTACGAAATCTTTGGCAGTGTTACCTGGAATTGGAGTAAATTGGGGTACAACTTCAATTAATTATATTACAAATTCTGCTGATTTGGATTGGAATACACCTAATACATTAGTAAATTCCAATATCACAAATATGGAAAGTAATTATTTAGTTTTGCAGCCTTCAGTAAATGTAGAATGGGCAGCTTTGGATTATTTAATGGTTAGATTTGCTGGTGGATATAATTATCAATTAAGCTCTGGAGATTGGACATTCAATAAAAATGATAAAGTAAATAATGCTCCAAGTGGATTAAATGTTTCTGCACCCTATGCTCAAATTGGCTTATTTTTAGGATTATTTAATTATTAATTATAAGAGCAAACTACATTTTTATATTATTTTAAAAGGAAGTATTATTACTTCCTTTTTTATTTTGTATTAATTCGTTATTTTGATAATTATTAGGTTTCATAAAAATATTTTCTAATTTTATAAATAACTATCCTATGATAAAAAACTCTTTAAATAAAATAATACTAATACTAATTTTCTTAATATCATATAATGTTTTGAATACAGAAGAAAGTACACCTCTTAATAGTGACAGACCAAGTCAAGCAATGACACCATACACAATGTCTCCAGGTGATTTCCAATTACAATCTGGATTTTATTATAACCAAACAAAATCTACTTTGCCTTATAATGAAGATTTTCTAATCTTTGGATTCCCTTTTGAATTTAATTCTCAAAAATATTATACAAATCAAGTAGTAAGATATGGATTAACTAAAAATTTTGAATTTAATTTAAATTTAAGTTATATTAAAATTGAACAGAAAATAAGCGTTGCTTTTAAAAATAATAATAATTTAACTGATACAATAGTAGGAGAGCAAAGTTCCAATGGAATTGGTAACGTAGGTTTAGGTGTCAGATATAATTTTACAGATAATAGTAATGATAATAGTTTCGCAATCCAAACAAATTTAGGTATATATGAAAGTCGTGTTTTTAGGCAAGAAAACATTTATCCTCTAAATATAACTGCAATTTATGTATAAAAAATAAATGAAGATTTCATCTTAAATTTAAATTTGGGAAATTCTACTAACTTGAATTTTAACGACGATATTTTTATAGATAATACCACAATTAATTATGTAATTAATTGTGGTATAATATAAATAAAGATTTTGGTGTTTTTGTAGAAAATTATGGTTACTACAATGTAAATAAAGTTGAAAATCATCATTACTCAAATTTTGATGCTGGTTTTTATTATTTGGTGAATAACAACTTACAACTTGATATTTATGGTGGAAGCAACTTAATTACTAATTCAACAAATATAGTCTTAGAAAATACATTTTTTATCGGCACAGGTATTTCATATCGTTTTAATCAAAAATAATTATTTATAAAATAATAAAACAAAGTTATGTCAAAATAATGCAAATTAACTTTGATTATTTTATAATGATTTATATAGATTTAGATCCAATGTAATTAAAATAGTCCAACATCCTTTCATAATTAATTGGTGTTTTATGTTTGAATGTAACTCCTTTTATCCATTTTCTTAAATGTAATCTTATTATTTCCTCAATTTCTTCTTTTTTAGATGGATTTTGTTTCAATTCAATTCTTAAATCTTTGTATTGTATTGGGTCAAATTTATCATCTTTTATTAGTAAATCATTGTATGCTTTATTATAACATTCTTCGCAACAAAATCCTAAATGTTTTCTAAATTCTTTTGGTTTTGCAATTATTTGTAAATTACGAGGTCCGTATCTACAATTAAAATAATCTTCAGCTGGCTCATTAGAATAATGGCATCTCGAAATAATTGTATGTGTATTTTCATCACCTACTTTTGTTGAGACTCTCCCATCAAAAGTATATAAATTACCTAACCAATTACCATCATTAAAATTATTTACATATTTTACAACACCACCATCTAACTGCTTTACTCCGTTCAACCCTTCATTTTCGAACATTACAGCTAACTTTTCACACCTAATTCCGCCAGTACAGTACATTATAATTTGTTTATCTTTAAATTTCTCTTTAAAGTCACTAACGTAATCTTTTACATCTCTAAAATTTACCGTACCAGCCGGTATTGCATTTTTGAAGTGTCCTAATTGAAATTCATAGTTATTTCTCATATCCAAAACAACAAAATCATCTTGGTTTTTATCCAATAGATTTTTAAACTCTTCAACTTTTATTTTGTTTTTAAATTCTTCAATTTCTTTTGCTTTGTAGGTAGTACCCAAAGTAACAATTTCTTTTCTATATCTAACAATACACTTAGGAAATTGATGGGAAGTTACATTTGTGATTTTTTCTTCAATATCAGCAATATCATTAAAGTATTTAGAACTATTTAAAAATAATTGATAAGCTTTATATTGTCCTTCATTGCAGCTCAAAGTTGCATTGATACCTTCTTCTCCAATAAATATTCTACCTTTTATTCCAATATCCTCACAAAAGATTTTATGTTCATTTACTACTTCTTGTGGATTCTCTATATCAACAAATTTATAAAAAGTCAATAATTTGAATTTTTTTTTGATTTTCATTTTATTTTTTAGATTTTAATTTAATTTTGTAAGTATATAAAACGAAAATCAAGTTATTTAATTTAGTATTAGTTAGGTTTTGCAATAAAAATGTAACCAAATTGTTGTTAAATTTTATAAATTTACAATATAATTGTAAAAAATAGTCTAAATAGTTTTTAAAATATATTAAAAGTATTAATTATATGAAAAAGAATTTATTTTATCTAACGTGTGTAATTTGCCTCAATTTTGTGATGCAAAATTTAATTTCTAATGAAAACAACCAACTATTCAAAAAAATAGAAATACCTAATAAGTCTTCCATTCTTACAATTAAAGATTTTGGAAATTATTTGGTAATTGGAACTCGAACAAATCTTCATATTTATAATAAAAAAAAGAAATCGTTTCAAGATTTGACTATTTCAGATAATAGATATCCTACTTGTATATTTATTGACCAAAAATTTATGATAGTTGGCACTAATAAAGGTATTCTTTATTCTGATTTGTCCAGTGATGGACTACAAAAGGGTAATGTTGAATTATTTGAGTCAGATACAACTCTCACTTATTCTTACATTAATGACATTGCTTATGACAATGAATATCTATACATTGCAACTAATAATGGAGTTTTCAAATCTGACATAAATTTTGAAAATGTAGAAAATATAACAAAAAATTTAGAAATAAAGTCAAACGAAAATATTGAATTATATGATAACAAAATTATTGTAGGTCAAAATCAAGGTTTATTTTATAACAAAAATGAATCTAACAATTGGAGATTATTTAAAACATTTACTCGTGATGTTAAATCAATTTGTGTCAATGATACTACTTTATTATTTAGTGATTTGGAAAGTATGAAAATAGTAATTAATCCACAAGCCGATGCAAAAGTTATTTCACTGCCAATGGATTTGGGAGAAATATTCAATATTTCTTCTAAAGATAATAAAATATTAGCAGTTGCAAGAAATGGAGTACATATTAGCAGTGACAGAGGGAATGTTT